>JAAWLO010000057.1 GCA_022797935.1 Oscillibacter sp.
CGCGGCATTCGCCAAATACCCGTGCAAGTACGACGCTTGGTTCATTGATCGCGGAAATAAACAATAGAAGGAGGTAAACTAAAATGCCGGATAATTATCAAGATACGGCTTACCGCATGTATGATTCTTCTCATTTATTATTTCAAAAGAAACAATGGTTTAATGCAAACTATCTGTCAGGATATATATTAGAATGTTATTGCAAGCTGGTACTAACACTATATTCCCAACACGGCTATTCATTTTCCCGTGGCCATTCAACTTTAAGGAGCTTCGGACACAAGCTCTCTGATTTAAAGAACGAAATTGATTTAATCAGCCTTAGCGGATGTGCTGCTTCCAGCTATTGCCTCGATATCCTGTCTACCTGCCCGAATACCTTAAATGAGTGGGATCCCAAAAGAAGATACGAACCTGACAGCAGCACATTAAACACAAAAACCTTAGCCGAAAAAATACATATGGAGACAGAATCTTTGATTGATATGATAATGAAAATGGACATTGACGGGGTGATAATATGATTCATTTTGATGAAATAAAGGATAAAGTAATTGAATATCTTAAATCTTATACAAAGAGCACTGCAGAAACAAACCGATTATATGTGATCAGAGATGTATATGGAAGAATTTCTATTTTTATTATAGGGACAGTTAATTTAGAAAAACTAAAAAACGATCTCACAAAAATCACAGGAGAAAACTGGATAGGGCAAATACGCAGTATCAGTGAAAACCACATTTTGTATGAAGAAGTCTCAAAAAACGTCGAAAAAATTGAATATAATATTTATTATGGCGAGCGTCCTCTTGTAAAGAAAAATTGGAATTATACATTTAATGACAAAATAAAAGAGAATGCCAAGATCATTACCTTCTATTCCTATAAGGGAGGCGTTGGAAGAACTACCGCATTAGCCATGGTTGCCTTGCAGATGGCCCGCAAGGGAAAAAAAGTTTTTGCAATCGATATGGATCTAGAAGCTCCAGGATTATCTACTATTTTAAGACAAGAAACCGGAATAGAATACCCTCAATATGGTGTAGTAGACTTTCTCGTAGAATGTGAGAAGGAAACAGATCCCATAAATATGGATGAATATGTTTATTCTGTCACTTCAAAAGAACTTCTGGGAATGAACGGAGGCGAATTGCTTGTCATGCAGGCAGCGAATCTTTCTGTGGATAATTATGACAACTATTACAATAAACTTTCCCGCATTGATTTTAATATGCCAAAGTTTTATGACCAGAAAAATCCCATCCGTTATTTATTTGAAAGAATCAATACCCAGTACCAGCCCGATTATATTTTGATTGATTCCAGAGCAGGATTACATGATATTGGAGGCTTGACTCTGTTTAGCTGTTCTCATGAAGTTGTAATGCTGTTCTATGGAAATGAACAAAACATGATTGGCCTGAATTATGTCCTTCCTAAATTATGCAATGGAAACATACCCTTTTATCTGATCAATACCCCTGTTCCTGTTCTGGAAGATGCGGCAAGGGAAGAAGTGGAGTATTATATCAGAAACAGTTTTCTTGCCCTGGAGAAATCCGGTTATTTTGACGAGCTGCCTGATCTATACGATGAATCTTCCGTGCATTATCCATTGAACATCCATTATGATGTGATCGCCACGAACATTAATTCAGATTCAAGGCTTTTACGACTTTTGACACAAAACGGAGATAAGAATATATACAAACAAATCGCAGACAAGCTGGAAAAATTGCAAAATGAAAATGAATACACTATTACTCTTACAAAAAATGACAGAAAAACCATATTACAATCCATTGAGGGAATCATTCATTCAGAAACCCCTTCTGCGGAAAATGAATTTATTTCTTACGAAAGCCTCAAAAAATACTTTTATCCATTGAAAGAGTATAAATACATTTTTGATAACAGCAAATTTATTATTACTGGTTCTAAAGGCAGTGGGAAAACAGCTTTGTTCAAAGTCCTTAACTGTGACAAATATGCCAAAGCAATGGCTGAATATATTGGTATTCCTACAAATGAAACCTCTAATGTTACATGGCTTGCAGGGTTAGATGCGTCAGATGCTTTTCCGGATAAATCTAATTTCAGGGCTATTGGACCACCTGGGCGAGGATGTCGGGACAATAGGCGCTTCGCTCCACCATGCCCCGGATGCCTCGAATCTGGCCCTCCACCCGGTTCAGGCGGTTGATGAGCCGTCTGTATTCCTCTTCGGAACGTTCTTTGGTTTTGCGGCAGTCACAGGGTTCCATAGCGGATGCCTCCTTTGTAAAATACCCCCCAGGAGTATTTCGATTATATACCCTCCGGGGGTATTTGTCAAGAGAAAAAAGACCGGCATAGGAATGTTTCCCATGCCGTTCCTTCTTATGCGGGCCTACACCTCTTTGGATTCTCTGGGCACCACCGAACCGGAGTTTTTGAAGATGTGGTCCGGCGGAATGGTTCCCCGGACAGAGGAAAGGGGATAAACGCTGGCATTCCGCCCCACGACAGAGCCGGGATTCAGCACGCTGTTGCAGCCGATTTCCACATGGTCCCCCAGAATCGCGCCGAATTTTTTCCGGCCGGTTTCCAGACGTTCTTTCCCGTTCCGCACGACCACGAGCGTCTTGTCGGACTTGACGTTGGAAGTGATGGACCCGGCTCCCATATGGCTCCGGAAGCCCAGGATGGAGTCGCCGACGTAGTTGTAGTGAGGGGTCTGGACACCGTCGAAGAGAATGACGTTTTTCAGCTCCACGGAGTTGCCCACCACACAGCCCGCGCCCACCAGGGCGGAACCCCGGACGAAGGCGCCGTGCCGGACCTCGGTTTCCGGTCCCAGGATACAGGGCGCCCCCAGGAAGGCCGTGGGAGCAACGGAGGCGGTCCGGTGGACCCAGACGTGCGGGGCCCGCTCTTCGTACTCCGCCGGGTCTAGGGCAGAGCCCAGACGCAGAATCAGATCCTGGATGCCATCCAGGGCTTGCCAGGGATATTCGAATTGAGAGAGATATGAGCCTGCCAGGGTGTGGGAAAGGTCCAGTAGGGCTTCGGTGGTGAGTTTCATAAGAGGAACCTCCTGTCCATCATAAATTCACGCTTCCCATTATAAAACACCCAGGACCGGAGCGCAAGGGAAAATCTATTCATCCTCCCGGGGCCGGAACCGCCGCGCTGTGCCCCGGAGAAGTCCAGGGCTTGCAATCGTAGAGAGAATCCTATATAATAAGCCGTCCCAAAGGCATGAGAACAGGGGGAACTCTTTGCTGCTTGGAAGAGATTGAGGTGACCGGCATGACAAGGACAAGACAACAGGGGGAGGCCCGGGCTGCTGTGCGGACCATCCTGCTTCTGGCGTGGCCCACCATGCTGGAGCAGATCATGCAGTCCGCCGTCCAGTATATAGACACCGCTATGGTCGGCGCTCTGGGCACCCAGGCCACTGCGGCGGTGGGGACCACGAGTACCGTTGGCTGGCTGGTGCAGTCCTCGATTACCGCCTTCAGCATTGGTTTTCTGGCCTTCATCTCCAAATCCTGCGGCGCGGGGGACTGGAGTGCGGCCAGGCGGGCCGCGGCGCAGGCGGTGCTGTCCACATTTGCCATCGGCGGCGTTTGTACTGTCCTCACGGTCTTCCTGGGAGGGCAGATTCCCACCTGGATGCGGGCGGATGCGCACATCCGGCCTGCGGCTGCCCGGTATTTCCGGATTCTTTACCTTCCCATGCTCTTTCGGACATCCAGCATGGTTCTGGGCATGGTGCTCCGAGCGGCAGGGGATACCAAGACGCCCATGAAGGCGGGGCTTCTGGTGAACTGCCTCAACGTGGCGCTCAATTTCTTTCTCATTTATCCCACCCGTCAAACGGTCATTCTGGGCCGGACGCTGCGCCTTCCCGGCGCGGGCTGGGGGGTGGAGGGAGCCGCCGCCGCCAGCGCCATTGCCTACACCTGGGGCGGCATTCAGATTGCCTGGGCTCTCTGGAAGCATCCTCTCGTGTCACCCAGAGGACAGAGCCTGAAGCCGGACATGGAAATTCTCCGCCCCTGTCTGCGGGTAGCCCTGCCCAATCTGTTCCAGCGTTTCGCGGCCTCTTTGGGCTATGTGGCCTTTGCTTCCATGATTAATTCTCTGGGGGAGACGGCTACTGCCGCCCACACCATTGCGAACACGGTGGAATCTGCGTTTTACATTCCCGGCTACGGAATGCAGACCGCTGCCGCCACATTGACGGGGAATGCCTACGGCGCTCAGGACCGGCGGAGGATGAAGGCCCTGACCTCCATGTTCATCCCTGTGGAGGCGGGGCTCATGTGCCTCACCGGCGGACTGCTGTTTGCCTCCGCGCCGCTGCTGATGGGCGTTTTTTCCCGCAGTGAGGAGGTAATCGCCCTGGGGGCGGCCGTGCTGCGGATGGTGGCGGTATCCGAGCCGCTGTATGGGGTGTCCATCATTGTTGAGGGCATGATGATGGGGGTGGGCAGGACAAAACTTCCCTTCCTATATAATATTGCCGGTATGTGGTGCGTTCGGGTGGCGGGAACCTACGTCTGCACACAGGTGCTGGGCCTGGGGCTGGTCGCTGCCTGGAGCTGCATGATTGCCCACAACCTGCTTCTGTTTGTCCTCTATCTGATTTCCTATCTCAGCGGACGCTGGAATCCTCTGCGGGAGACGCGGGAAGAGCCTGTTCGCCATAGGGATTGACAAAGTCCGGGCAGAGGTGGCCGGCGCTCCATGCCAGCATCTGGTTCAGGACCGGCGTGAAGCTCCAGCCCATCTCCGTCAGGGAATATTCCACCCTGGGCGGGACCTCGCCGTAGACCGTGCGGAGGACAAAGCCGTCCTGCTCCAGCTGGCGGAGCTGCCGGGTCAGAGAGGACTGGGTGATGCCGTCCAGGCGGCGCATAAGCTCACCGAACCGCTGGACCTTGTAGAACGCGAGATACCATAGAATCAGAATTTTCCACTTTCCGCCCAGCACCGCCTGCAGGCTGACCATAGGGACGCAGCGGGCCATCATATCCGGCGTTTGGAATTTGTTTTCCTCCATACCGAGCCTCCTTTCGCTGTTTGGAGGTATTATATACCCGGCCGGTGAAAAAGGCAACGCGGTTCAGGCGGCTCCGGCGGCGCATGGATTTTCATTGGAAGAGCATGCCCCGCAGCCAGAGCCAGTCCTGCCGTCCTACGACCCGGAACACCAGCCAAAGGGTCCAGAGCGCCAGAAGATAAGCGGCCGCTGCCGCCGGGACGCCGGCCTCCTCCGCCGGAAGCAGGCGCCCGGTCAAAAACGCGGCGGCTGCGGCGCACAACAGGGCCTTTCCGGCGGGCAGAGGGGAGAGGCGCAGTTCCGCAGTCCGCACCAGACGGCGGAGGCTGAGGGCAAAGTTCACCAGATGAACGGCGGCAAAGCTGAAATAGCATCCGGCCATGCCATACCGTGGCAGCAGAAACCAGAGGAGTATGACGTCCAGAAGGCTGGTAAAGAGGTTATAGCGGGCGTTGGCGCTCTGCTGGCCCAGACCCTTGCACATGGCGTCTACAATGCCGTCGGCGTAGAGCATCGGGACCAGAGGCGCGTATAAGCGGATGTAGATTCCGGCGGTTTCGCTGCGGTAGAGGAGCTGCCCCAGCGGACGGCCTGCAGCGAACAGGACGCCGCCCATGCAGACGCCGAAGAGAAAGGCAGCCCGCAGTCCCTGCCGGGTGAGATACCGGACCCGCACCCGGCCCTGGCGGTGGGCGCAGCGGGAGAGCTCCGGGGCCAGCAGTTCTGCCAAAGAGGCGAGAATGGCGGCGGGAAACATCAGCACAGGGAAGACCATGCCGTGGAGAACGCCGTAGTTGGCCATAGCGCTGGCAGCGCCGCCGAAGAGGGCCAGACGCCTGGGAACCAGGAAATTTTCCAGGGTGTTCAAGCCCGCCCGCAGGCTGTCCGCCGCGCCGACGGGCAGGGCCATGGTGAAGATGCGGCGGTAGGGCGGGGAGGCGGTTCGGGGACCCGTCCGCCGGAGCAGCCATAAAATCCAGAGGGACAGCGCCGCGGAACAGCCGCCGCCCAAGGTCACGGCCAGACAGGCGGAGCCTGTTCCGCTCCAGCGGGAGAGCAGCAGGAAGGTAACGGCTATGGCGCAGCCCTGTTCCAGGAATTCCACCGCCACCAGGGTTCGCAGCCGTCCGGCGGCGCTAAACAGGGCGGTCATCACCCCCAGCAGGCAGAGAACCGGCAAAAACCATGCGCTGGCCCGCAGGGAAGGCAGGGCCGCCATGTCGCCGATCCACTCCGCAGCCAGCCGGGGACTGAGAAGCCAGAGCCCTGCCGCTGTGGGAACGGAGAAAAGCAGCCCGTATTTCAGGCACCCGGACAGTACCGGCGAAAGGGGCCGTTTCCGTCCCAGGGCCTCGGCGCAGAGGCAGAGGGTTCCAGTGCGGATTCCGGCGGAGCCGGCGGCAAAGGCAAGGGCCCGGACGGAGACAATCAGCTGCAAAAGACCCACTCCGGCAGCCCCAATCCGGCCGGAGAGATAGACCTGAAAGCTCATGCCGGCCAGCCGGAGCAGAAAATTTGTCCCAGTGAGCAGCAGAGCGCCGTAAAAAATGGAGCTTCCTCTTTTCAAGTGAACACCTCCTGTCCTACACTATATGGACGGGGCGGTGCGGGTAGGACAAAAAGCGGAAGCGGCGGCGGAGCTGGGGGAGGAAAATACCGGCATGAGGCATCCGGCTGAATGTGCCCGGTATAGCTGCAGCAGGAATATCAAAAGGAGAGATCACCTATGAAAATTGCCGTCATTGCCGGAACTCCGGTGGATACCCAGATGGGCATAGACCTGATAAAAAATCACGGCGGGGAGGCGGCAGGCTTCCCCGTTTCCCGGACGCCGGAGGAGCAGACCGCCTTTCAGGTGGGCAGTCCCTCTGCCCGGGAGGCCGCCGTAGGATCCATTTTGAAGCAAATCCGGGAAGCGGGTATGGAGCGGGTTCTGCTCTACTGCAACTCGCTCAGCGCCGCCGTGGATGCCCACGCTCTTGCGCGGGAGCGGGGCCTGCGGATCTGGACGCCTATGGACGTTTACGGTGAAGTTGCCCGCAGATACCGCCGGGTAGGCGTGCTGGCGGCCAACTGCCAGGGAGCCGCCGGTGTGGAGCGGGCTATGGTGAACGCCTCTCCTGGGATTCTGGTCTTCGGCGCAGCAAATCTGGCTCTGGTTCAGGGCGTGGAGGCGGGGAGGCCTCCGGAGGAGCTGGCGGAGACCTGCGGCCTGACAGAGGCGCTTCAGTTTTTCCGCCACAACGGCGCAGAGGCGGTGGTGCTGGGCTGTACCCATTTCCCCTATGTGAAAAAGGCCCTGCAGGCCCGGACCGGTCTGCCGGTGCTGGACCCGGCGGAACGTCTGGCGGAACTGGTTCTGGGAGCCTGACCCGGCGGGGGTTTGTGGGAATCATGTACAGATGATGCTGCATATTTTCTCAGAAGAGCAGGTGAAACTGCCAAAACCCAAGGGGCAGGATGCGGGGGCTCCGCCGGACCGTCTGCGGTTCTGCGGAGTGAGAGAGGCGTGAGGTCTCCCAAAGGGCAACGATGTAAATTGGAATATTTTGGTCCGCTTTTTTGTCGGGTTGAATCGAATTTTGCCGGAAACGGTCTTTCCCGTCTGACTTGCGGCAGGGGAGAAAACCGCGCCGCTTTTTTGGCGGAGACGGGAAGAGGCGCAAAGGTTTCGCAAGAAAAGACAAAATTTCCAGAAAAATTGCAGTTCATAGACTGGACATTTTTGAGAGAAGGGTGTAAAATATTCCGCAGTATGTGATAGTATGTCCAGGCACGTCAGCCCGTCCCGATGGCGGGTGGTTTTGACCTCCGCGCCCGGGCCGCTGTCAGGAGTAAAAATGAGGTGAAATAATGGCACAAGCGTTCTTTGGCGGCGTTCATCCCCATGATATGAAAGCCGCAACCAATGAAAAGGCCATCGAACAGCTGCCCGCCCCGGCACAGGTGGTCATTCCCATGTCCCAGCATTTCGGCGCGCCATGCACACCCCTGGTGAAGGTCGGCGACCGTGTGAAGGTGGGCCAGAAGATCGGCGAGTTCCGCGGTCTTGGCGCCCCCATTCATGCCAGTGTTTCCGGCACCGTCAAGGCGGTGGAGCCCCGGCCCTATTCTATGGGCGGCAATGTGATGTCCGTTGTGATTGACAACGACATGCAGGACGAGGTCAGCGAGGAGGTTCAGGCCCCCGCCAACCCGGACGCGCTGAGCGTCGAGGAGATGGTGGAAATCGTGAAGAATGCCGGCATTGTCGGCATGGGCGGCGCAACCTTCCCCACCCATGTGAAGATTTCCGGCGGTATCGGCAAGGTGGATACCGTCATCATCAACGGTGCGGAGTGCGAACCTTACATCACCGGGGACCACCGGGCCATGCTGGAGCGGTCCGAGGAAATCATCGGCGGCGCCACCTATCTGGCCAAGATGTTCGGCGTGGAAAAGGTTGTCATTGGCGTGGAAGTCAACAAGCAGAACGGCATTGACAAGCTCAACGAGACCATTGCCGAAAAGCATGCCCCCGTGGTGGTGGAGGGACTCCGCTGCCGCTACCCCCAGGGCGGTGAAAAGCAGCTCTGCCAGGCCATCACCGGCAAGCAGGTTCCCCCGGGCGGACTGCCCAGCAACATTGGCTGCGCCGTGTTCAATATCAACACCACCTGCGCCATCTACAAAGCTATCACGACGGGGATGCCCGTGGTGAAGAAGGTGGTCACCGTTTCCGGCTCCGGCGTGGAGGAGCCCAAGAATGTGGAGTGCCCCATCGGCACCCCCGTTTCCCTTCTGTTCGACTTCTGCGGCGGACTGAAGGACGGTACTTATAAGCTCATTGCCGGCGGACCCATGATGGGCATGGCCCAGTATACTGCCGATATTCCCGTGGCCAAGGGCACGGGCTGCATGCTGGCCTTCTGCGAGAAGGAAGAGCAGACGGTTGAGCATCCTCAGTGCATCCGCTGCGGCAAGTGCGTGGGCGTGTGCCCCATGCACCTGGAGCCGCTGTTCCTGTACCAGTATGCTTCCAAGGGCCTGGTTGACGAGCTGAACGACGCCCATATCATGGACTGCATGGAGTGCGGCGCCTGCGCGTATACCTGCCCCGCCCGGCTTCACCTGACCCACATGTTCAAAACCGGCAAGCAGCTGGTCAAGGACGCCGCGGCCAAGGCGAAGGCTGCCGCCGAGGCCAAGAAAGCCGCCGAAGAGGCGAAGAAGGAGGGTGCATAACCATGACGGACTATAAGAATCTCAAGCTGATTGCCACTTCTTCCCCCCATATCCGCGGCAGTGAAACCACCCGGGGCATCATGACCGACGTCATCATCGCCATGCTCCCCGCCCTGGCCTACGCCTGCATCAATTTCGGTCTTCGGGCGCTGACCCTGACCGCCGTGTCTGTGGCGGGATGTATCTTCTTTGAGTGGTTGTACCGCAGGCTGATGAAGCGCCCGCAGTCCATTCAGGACCTGAGCTGTGTGGTCACCGGTATGCTGCTGGCCTTTGTCTGCCCGGTGCAGATTCCCTATTGGATGATTCTCATTGGCGATTTCTTTGCCATTGTTCTGGTCAAACAGCTCTTCGGCGGCATTGGCAAGAACTTTGTGAACCCCGCTCTGGCAGGCCGTGCCATTCTGCTGGCCAGCTACGCTGGGTCCATGACCTCTTGGGTGGACCCCGCCGTGAACAAGGCCGCTATCCTGGGCTCCAACGTGGATGTCGTCACGGCCGCCACCCCCTTGGCCTACATGAAGGGCACAGACCCTGTGGCTCTGGCGGAGAGCTTCAGCAATCTGACGGGAACCTACAGTGTCAGCCAGATGTTCCTGGGCCAGACCGGCGGTTCTCTGGGTGAGGTTTCCGCCCTGCTGCTGATTATCGGCGGCGTATACCTCATCTGGCGGAAGGTCATCAACTGGCAGACCCCCGTGGCCTACATCGGCACCGTGGCCGTCCTCACCTTCCTGTTCCCCAAGGCCGGTTCCGCTCTGGACTGGATGCTGTACAGCATCTTCGGCGGCGGACTGATGCTGGGCGCCTTCTTCATGGCCACCGACTACGCCACTTCTCCCGTCACCAAGAAGGGACAGCTGGTGTTCGGCATTGGCTGCGGCCTGTTTACTGTGCTGATCCGCTATTTCGGTTCCTATAACGAGGGTGTGTGCTATTCCATTATGGTGATGAACCTGTTTGTGGCCCTCATTGACAAGTATACCAAGCCCACCCGCTTTGGCATTGTGAAATCCGAGAAGGAGGCGTCCGCAAAATGAGCAATGAAGTAAAGAGCAAGGAAAAGGTTCAAATGGACCCCGCCTACATTATCAAGCTGACGGTGACGCTGTTTCTCACCTGCGTGGTGGTAGCCGCGGCCCTGGGTGGAGTCAACGCCGTTACGGAGGAGAAAATCGCTGACATCAACTGGGAAAACACCGTCAACGCCATGAAGGCCGTGGTAGCGGACCCGGAGGGCACCACCTTCTCGGAGGCCCTGCCCCTGAGCGACGAGATGATTGCCGCCGCTGGAAGCGTGACCCTGGATTCTGTCTACGAGGCCCAGGCGGACGGCCAGAGCGCCGGTTACGCCATCAAGGTGGTGGCCAGCGGTTCCCAGGGCAAGATTGAAATGATGGTGGGCGTGGACGGCGAAGGCGCCGTCACCGGCGTGTCCATCGTCAAGAACTCCGAGACTGCCGGCATTGGTTCCAAGGTTATGAACAATGAGAATACCGCCGCCGGTGTGGGGGTCCTCACCCAGTTTGAGGGCCGCACAGCCGCTGACGGAGTCCTGACCGTAGGCAGCAATGTGGATGCCATCTCCGGCGCCACCGTCTCCACCCGGGGCGTGACCAACGGCGTCAACGCCGCTCTGGCCGTGGCTGGGGTCATGGGCTGAGAAAGGGGGAGCTGAGATGAATTTCGGAAAACAGCTGAAAGAGGGCCTGCTGACCCAAAACCCGGTGTTGGTCCAGGTGCTGGGCATGTGCTCCACCATGGCCATTACCACTTCCATTGCCAACGGCATTGGCATGGGCGTATCGGTGCTGATCATTCTGACGGCCTCCAATATTGTTATTTCCGCCATCCGCAAAATCGTTCCGGACAAGATTCGGATTGCCATGTTCATTGTGGTGATTGCGGGCTTCGTAACCTGCGTGGACCTGCTGCTTCAGGCCTTTGTGCCTGCCATTGCCCAATCCCTGGGCGTCTTCATTCCCTTGATCGTGGTGAACTGCATCATCCTGGGCCGGGCGGAGTCCTTCTCCTATAAAAATGGCGTAGGGGCTTCCTTTGTGGACGGCATCTGCCAGGGCCTGGGCTATACCGCCGTGCTGCTGGTGATGTGCTTCATCCGCGAGCTGCTGGGCGCGGGCACCCTGGCGGGCTTCCGCATCATCCCGGAGCAGTTCCCCATTGGCGTGCTGACGCTGCCGGTGGGCGGCTTCCTGGTGCTGGGCTTCCTGATCGCCGCCATGCAGTGGGCGCTGTCCAAGTCTAAGGAGGGCAAGTAAATGGATCAAATTTCCAATCTGCTGGCCATTACGCTGGCCGCCATTCTGGCGAATAACTTTATCTTTTCCCAGTTCCTGGGCATCTGCCCCTTCCTGGGCGTGTCCAAGAAGGTGGATACCGCTGTGGGCATGGGTATTGCCGTGACCTTCGTCATGGGTCTGGCCTCCGCCATCACCTGGGTGGTGAACCAGTTCATTCTGGTGAAGCTGGACCTGATGTACATGCAGACGGTGGCCTTCATTCTGGTCATTGCGGCCCTGGTGCAGTTTATCGAGATGTTCCTGCAAAAGTCCATGCCTTCCCTGTATACGGCCCTGGGCGTGTATCTGCCGCTGATTACCACTAACTGCGCGGTGCTGGGCGTGGCCCTGCTGAACATTCAGGAGAGCTACAACTTTATCGAGTCCGTGGTTTACGGCATCACCGGCGGCATTGGCTTCCTGCTGGCCATTGTGCTCTTTGCCAGCATTCGGGAGCGCTTGGTGTTTGCCGATTACCCCAAGTGCTTTGAGGGCTTCCCCATCGCCCTTGTCACCGCCGGTCTCATGGCCCTGGCTTTTATGGGCTTCTCCGGCCTGAAGATCTGGTAAGGAGGCAGAGTGATGAATATTGTATTCGCGATTGTGGTGCTGGGTGTGCTGGGCGCGCTGTTCGGCTTTATCCTGGCGGTTGCCTCCAAGATTTTTGAGGTGAAGAAGGACCCCCGGGAGGAGGCCATTCTGAGCCATCTGGCCGGCGCCAACTGCGGTGGCTGCGGCTTCCCCGGCTGCGGCGGCTGTGCGGCGGCCATTCTGGCGGGTGACGCGCCGGTGACGGCCTGCGCCCCTGCCGGAGCGGAGAACGCCGCCGCTATTGCCAAGATTATGGGCATGGAGGCCCCCACCGGTGAACGGCAGGTAGCTTTCGTCCGCTGCACCGGCGGTACCAATGCCAAAAAGCGCTTTGAGTACGTGGGTGTGAAGGACTGCATCTCCGCTACCAAGGTGGCCGGCGGTCCCCTGGAGTGCGCCTTTGGCTGTCTGGGCTTTGGCTCCTGCGTCAATGCCTGCCAGTTCGGGGCTATGTCCATTGGGCCCAACGGCACCGCTGTGGTGGACCCGGAGAAGTGCACGGCCTGCATGGCCTGCGCCAGCGCCTGCCCCCGCCATCTGATTGTCTCTGTTCCCGTCTCCAAGAAGGTCCATGTGGGCTGCGCCAACCAGGACAAGGGCAAGGCCGCCATGAATGTCTGCGCCACCTCCTGTATCGGCTGCGGTCTGTGCCAGAAGGAGTGCAAGAAGGACGCCATCCACGTGGAAAATGGCGTGGCGGTCATTGATTACAGCAAGTGCGTGGGCTGCAAGCTCTGCACCAAGGTTTGTCCCCGGGACGCTATTCTTCCCGTGGCCACTGCCGAGGAGAAGGAGAAGTACAAAGCCATCAAGAAGGCCCAGGCCGAGAAAGCCAAGGCTGCCGCTGAGGCATCTGCCTCGAAATAATACAGTAAGGCCGGAACCCTTAGGGTTCCGGCCTTTTCAATGCCCGGCAGAAGTATTGTTTCTCTGCGGCGCGGGAGATTTCAGGAGAACAGAGGCGGGGGAAGCGCTGCCCTCCGCCAGAAGAATCCGATTGTTTTCGATATGCTGGGCCATAGCCTGTCCTGCCCCTTCGGCGTCCCGGCGGCAGATGGCTTCCAGGATTTCCTGGTGCCCGGACAGGGTCTCTTTCCGCAGGCGGTTTTCCGTCAGGGAGGCGAAGAGGGTGACGGCGTAGGTGATAACGGGAATCAGCTTGGGGACCACCAGATTTTGGGTACACTCCGCAATGGCGGCATGAAAGGCCACATCGCTTTTGGAGTGATCCCGCTGGGTGAGGATGTCCTCCTCTGCCGCCAGACAGCGCTTCCGCAAAAGGGTCAGATTTTCCTCGGTAGCCCGTTCCGCCGCCGTTTGGGCGACCCAGGGCTCCAGCTGTGCCCGGACCTCCAGCAGGTCCAGAGCCAGCCGGAACTGATCCGGACAGAAGGCGAAGCCCAAAGGGTCCGGCACCTCTCCGGGGTTCTGGGTGATGAAAGTGCCTTTGCCCCGGCGGATTTCCAACAGATTGCGGGCTACCAGCAGCTTTACGCCTTCCCGGACGGTGCCCCGGCCCACATGCAGCAGCTCCGCCAGCTCGAATTCGCTGGGCAGCTTCGCGCCGGAAGGCAGGTGCTGTTCCGCAATCAGCCGGGAAATTTGTTCTGCTGTCTGCTCCGGCAGGGAGCCCTCTTTTGTTTTGATATGTTCAAAAAAGCTGTCTTTCACCGCGCCATCCGCCTTCCATGTTACCTGGATTCCTCTGCATTATACCGAGTCCGGGGACAAATTGCAAGTAGGGGAAGGAGAATCCCGAAAGAGAAAGCCACAGAGGCAAACCGAAGAGGCCTAGAGTTTGTTCGGGACACCGATATAAGCAATGCAGACAACGGCACGGAAATAGAGCGCTTTCTTCTCGCAGCTGGTGGCAAAACGGCGGTTGTTTTTGAGTTTGAGGAACAGATTTTCCACCAGATGGCGCTCCTCGTATGTGTGCCAGTCTGTATTTCTGGGATGCTTTGCGTTGACACGGCTGGGAATGACCATAACCCCGCCTCGTTCTTCCGCCCAGTTGTCAAGCCCCATCTGCTCCGTCCGGTTTCCTCGTGGCAGCTCTTTTTTAGCCCCGCTGGCATGCTGGTGAACTTTGACGGTCGTGCTGTCCGGCATCAGCGTCATTTCATCCACTAGGCCCTGCGCGATCAGGGCTGAACGGACCCGTTCCCATACACTGGCTTTTGTCCAGGCACGGAACCGGTTGTATACACTTTGCCATGGTCCGAAGCGCTCTGGTATAGGATTGCATTGAGCATTTCCCGGTTGCTTTTTCCTGGCCGGCCCCCTTGCGGCTTCCTTTCTGGCGGAAACAGAGACTTGATTCTATTCCATTGCTTTTCGCTTATTTCATGCCTTTTCATGTGCTTTATTTTATTATCTTAACGATACCGGAACGGTTAAAAGACCTGCGTGTGGAGCGTGGCTTGACGCTGGAACAGCTTGCGGAGCAGACGAACCTCTCCAAGTCTGCGTTGGGCAGCTATGAAGCGGAGAACTTCAAGGACATCAGCCACTATGCCCTAGAGTCTGTTTTCAAACCGGCGGAATGGCGGATCGGGGCAGATTTTTTCGTCAGGCAAGGCGATTGGACGCGGGAATCCTGACGGATTTCCAGTCCAATCAACGCAGTCCTGGCAGAAAAAGATGCCCTAAAACGGCGTTTTGCCATTTTTTCAAACAAAACCTAGTATGGGGCTGACCAGTGATTTTAAAGAACCTTCTCCGATTATAGATAGTAAAGAAGCTACTATACTTGATAATACCAGCGGACCACCGCCGCCGCCGAAAACCGCCGTTTCCGCCGTCTTTTGGTTGCGGTAGGGAAATCCGCCGAAAAAGCCTAGGCCAGCAGAGAGCAAGGGTAAAATCCCGTAATACTCCCCCCGGTGGCCTAGGGAGCCGCTAAGGGGCCGCTCATGGGCTAGGTAGGGTATTCCTAGGTGCAAGAGAAAAGACCGCTAGAGGGACTTAGAATAGCGGCTATAAAATAAACACAGTACAGCGGTAAAAATAAAGGAAATTACTTGATTACTTGAAAAGGGGGCCAACCTTTCAGACATTAAAGCGAGTAAGTGTACTAAATGAAAACAAGGCGCAAAATAACTCTATCGGCTCTCTATGGGCTGGAGAAGTAGTCACAAGGAAAAGCACATCAGAGCGCACAGGAGAGGTTTTAAGCCTCATTTATGCGTTCTTACTTTTTGTAATTCAGCCTACCATTGCTCGTCATAAATGCAGAAAATGAGTTCAAAAACTACCGCTGAAATTGGCTGAAATGAAAAATGACAGTAAATACAATGATTTTATAAAGCGGCAATAGAGTATCTAGGAAAGTAATATCAGCAACAGAAATTGGCCAGTATTGTGTCAAAAACCTTTATTTTTCTATTGAACTGTAAGGAACAGAACAAATTGAAGTTAAATAGTGCAAGTATGTAGCAGATTAGGCAGAAAAGGCCATTGATAAGAAGAGACAGCAAAGACCTAATAGGAAAATAAGCCGCCGAGGGCCGTTTTCTACGGGTATTTTGACGAAATCCACAAAACTAGTTAAGTGTTGTAAAAAAATCTAGCTAGAAATTCGTTAAAACTGTTGTGCTACAATGGATTGAAGCGGGTCAAGGAAAAGGAGATTTATATTAGCAGATTGAAAATCTGACAAAAAGATACGATAAATTGATTGAGCCAAGTATGATTGCTGGGTTAGGAACAAAGGCAGGTCAACTTGTGCCCGAAAAAGTCAAACAAATTGGAAGTGACATAGGATTAAGCATAACTGAAAAAGAGTTATATGTCCAAATGATGACTTTGACGGTTTGAAAACAGACGCTAGGAGAATTTGTGCCACAGGAAAGAGAAAAACAAAAAATCCCGGACCGAAATCCGGGATTTTTTCATACCAGTCAGATCGCTCTGGTCACTTTGCCGGAGCGCATGCACCGCGTACATACGTACACGTGGCGAGGAGTACCGTTCACAATCGCCTTCACCCGTTTTACGTTGGGCTTCCAGGGACGGTTGGAACGCCGGTGAGAGTGAGAGACCTGAATACCAAAGGTCACGCCTTTGCCGCAATACTCGCACTTAGCCATCCAT
>JAAWLO010000058.1 GCA_022797935.1 Oscillibacter sp.
CCGTCCGGATCTCCGGGTCCGCCCCTCCAGGATTCGTGTCGGGGCTAGCCGATCCCACATCAAGCCTGGAATGGGTTCCCCTTCCATCCGCCGTCCGCAAGCCTAATGTAACAGCCCCTCCTGGATTTGTCTATGGCTTTCGGGAAGTTGTAATTTGTTTGATAAACGGTGAGAAATAATCGCATTTATGAGGAAAATGTTTGTAACAAACCGTCTCGGATTTTCCCTCGGAGCGCCTCAGACCTCCTCCGGATTTCCCGTTGGATTGTCTGCTGGAATGGCGTCAGGCAGGGCTTCATCGGGGGTGGTTTTCTGATTTAGATGGTATCGCTGCCGTTCCTGAACCAGGGAGCCGGAGGCCAGCATCCGCTGCAGCAGAGGGCGGCATTGGGTTACGCCGATGCCCAAGACCCGGGCAATATCCTGGCGGTAGGCGAAGCCCTCCCGTTCCAGATATTCCAGCACGGCGGCCTCCTGCCGCTCCGGGGGAACCACGGCCTCCGGCGGGTAGTACCGGTTGCCCACTTGGGTCAGCTTGCCCCGGCGGACCATTTGCTTGAGCCGGTTGTAGGCAGTGGTTCGCGACAGGCCCAGCAGGTCCATCACCTCATTCCGGGTAGTCCAGCCCTGCCGCCGGACCAGGGAGAGAATCTGTCCCTCGCCGCCGGAACGGGCGCCGCAGTCCATCCGCAGGTCCCGCAGTGTGAGGTTGTCCAAACCGGCGCGAATCAGGGCGGCCCGCACCAGCTTGGAAAGCCGGGTCCGGTCATAGGGCTGGCGGCTCCTGGGGGCGGTGAGGACGAAACCCTCCCGAGGGCTCTCTCCGGCCAGCTGGTCCAGGACGTTCCGGGCTCCGGTGGTGAGAAGGAGCGTCCGGCCCTCCAGGCAGATTTGGCCGCCTTGAATCTGTTCCCATCGGAGGGCGGCAATTTCCTCCAGCTGCAGGCCCACCTGCCAGGTGAGCCACAGGGTGACGCCGGCAGGGCTGGAACCCTCGGCCCGCAGCAGTTTCCACAAGGCGAACTCGTCGATTTGAGCGGGAGCGTCCCGGCGGATACGGGTGGAGATTTTTCGTTCTTCCAGATGTCCGGCAAAGTGGACGCTGAGTCCTGCCGCCTCCACGCCGCAGATGCGGGAGACATATTGCCAGTCGTGCTCCTCCAGCTGACGGAGAATGAAGTCGTGGCGCAGGTCAATCAGCCGGACCTGGGTCTGCCCGGCGCTGTCCAGAACCCCCCGGGCCAGCCGGGAGATGGACTGCGGCGTCAAGGGCCTGTGGTCCCGGTCGGACAGAACCACGGCCTCCTCCCGCCGGTCCCGGCTGTCCCGGAGATTTTGCAGCCAGCTTGCCAGCTCCTGACAGATGGGGACCTTTCGGTCCGTCAGCACAAGGCAGAGGTCCAGGAAGTCCACCTGCTCCCAGGTCAGGCGCTGAATTTCCTCCCGCAGCAGCCCCGCCTGCCAGGCCAGGCGGAGAATGGTTCCTGCGGCGTTGGTGGAATTTTCCCGCAGAATGCGGTGCATAGTTCCCTCGTCAGGGCGGTTGACGATATAATCCTGCATAGCGGCCCCTTTCTGTCTTGTTACAGACATGCAACAAAATATGCGTGATTTTGCTCTGTTGAAATTTTGAACTTTTTTGAGAGTTTTGAAGCGCATGGAGGATGCGGCGATTACCTTTTTTGTTACAACTATTTATAACAAAATTCATAATCTTGAAAAACCTTGAATCGATTGCGCCACAATGGTTTCAAGGTTTTTTACAATTGCAGGATACGATAAAAGATAACAAAAATCAATATCTTTTCACATATTTTGCCCAAAGGGTTGTCAGGATAGACTTGAAACAAAATGCGGTGAAAGGAGAACGTTTTGCATGAAGAAGGAAGAACGGGCCGCCTTGGGCCATCGGCTTCGCCGGCGGCGGAATGAGCTGGGTCTGACCCGTGAGGAATTCGCGGAACTGGCGGACATTGGCGCGGGGTATTATGGACAGCTGGAAGTGGGGACGTCCCAGATGTCGATCGATACCCTGATTAAAGTTTCACGGGCCTCCCGGCTGTCCATGGAGTATTTGCTGCTGGGCCGGGAGACTGAGCCGGGAGACCGGACGGGGGTGGACCTGCTTCTGAACCGCTGCACGCCCCGGGAACTGCGTTTGGCGGAAAAAGTGCTTCAGTTGTTTTTGCTTCGGGGAGATGCGGCCTGGTAGGGAGCGGCGCGGCCGCGAAAATTTTCCTGGAATCCCTCTTTTTCTTCTGAGAGAAATACGGTATAATAGGCTGAATAAACTTGTGACTTAGGGAGGATGAGCCCAATGCGGCAAAATGAAATGCTTCTGCTGAAGCTGGGCGAAGTGGTGCTGAAGGGCCTGAACCGCCGTACCTTTGAGGACCGCCTGGTAGCCAATGTGGCCCGCCGCCTGCGCGCCTGCGGCAGTTTTCAGGTCTATATCCGCCAGAGCACCATCTACGCGGAACCCACAGCGGAGGACTGTAATCTGGAAGCGGCTTATGCCGCCGCACAGCAGGTCTTTGGCGTAGTCAGCGTAGCCCAGGCGGTGCCCTGCGGAAAGACGGTGGAAGCCATCGTGGAGACGGCGAAGGCTTATTTGGCGGAGGCCTTTGCGGGGGCAAGGAGCTTTAAGGTGGAGAGCAAACGGGCGGATAAGAATTACCCGCTGAACTCCATTCAGCTCTCCCAGGCTGTGGGCGGGGAACTGGCGGAGGCCTTTCCCGGTGTGGCGGTGGATGTGCATCACCCGGAATTGACGGTCTTTGTGGAAATCCGGGAGAAGTATGCATATGTTCATGCGCCTGCCGTGCCTGGAGCGGGCGGCCTTCCGGTTGGAACCGGCGGCCATGCCGTCAGCCTTCTGTCCGGGGGACTGGACAGCCCGGTGTCCTCCTGGATGATGGCCCGGCGGGGCGTGGAGCTGGAGATGGTGCATTTTGTCTCTCCGCCCTATACGTCGCAGCAGGCACAGGATAAAGTGCTGGAGCTGGCGCGGCTGCTGACGGCGTATTGCGGCCGCCTGCGGGTACACATTGTGCCGTTCACGGAGATTCAGGAGGAGATTCGCCGGCAGTGTCCGGAGGAGTATTTCACGCTGATTATGCGCCGGTTCATGATGCGCCTGGCGGAAGCCATAGCCAAGCGGGCGGGGGCGAAGGCGCTGGTCACAGGGGAATCCCTGGGGCAAGTGGCCAGCCAGACCATGATGGCGCTGGGCGTGACCGAGGACGTGACGGAGCTGCCGGTGCTGCGGCCGCTGATTGGGATGGATAAAGTGGAAATCATCCATACAGCCCAGAAAATTGGCACTTATGAGACGTCGATCTTGCCGTATGAGGATTGCTGCACGGTGTTTACGCCCCGGCACCCGGCGACGAGGCCAAAGCTGGAGGCTGTCCGGGAAGCGGAAGAGAAGCTGGACATAGAGGCTTTGGTGAAGAAATCCCTGGAAGGGGAGGAATGGCTTTGGGTAAAGCCGTAAGAGAAAGAACGGGCGGCAGGCGTTCTGGATTCTGCAGGCCCTCTTGACCTGCGGGAGAAGAAACCCCTTGCGGTCCCGCCGTAAAGCGGAAAAAACCATGCAGTTTGCGGAGCGAGAAAACTCTCTTGAAAAAGCCGCAATCTTCTTTAAGGAAGGTACTTGAATATGTCCCACACAGCGGAACTCATTGCCGTAGGCACGGAATTGCTATTGGGCAATATTGCCAACACCAATGCCCAAACCATCTCCCAGAGTCTGTCGGCTCTCGGGATCAACGTCTTCTGGCACACCGTGGTAGGAGATAACCCCCAGCGTCTGAAAGAAGCCCTGGATATTGCCCGCGGGCGGGCGGATATTCTGATAACCACCGGGGGCCTGGGGCCCACTTACGACGACCTGACAAAACAGACCATTTGTGAGGCCTTCGGAAAGCAGCTGGTTCTCCATCCGGATATCTTGGAGGAGATTCGCTCCTTTTATGAATCCGCCCTCCACGTTCCCATGCCGGAAAACAACACCCAGCAGGCGGAACTGCCTGTGGGCTGTACCATTTTCGACAATCCCGTCGGCACCGCCCCCGGCTGTGCTTTTGAGAGTGACGGCATTCACGTCCTCATGCTTCCCGGCCCGCCCCATGAAATGGAGACCATGCTCCGCCGCCATGTGGAGCCCTATCTCCGAAAACTGTCCCACGAGGTCATTATCTCCCGGGATATCATGACCTTCGGCATGGGCGAGAGCTCCGTGGACCAGCTGCTCCACGAAAAGATGGCCAGTATGACCAACCCCACTCTGGCTACCTACGCCAAGCCCTGCGAGGTCCGCCTCCGGGCCACTGCCAAAGCCGCCACGGAGGAGGAGGCGCTGAAAATGCTGCATCCCGTCTGGGATATGGTCTGTGAGACCCTGGGCGACGTGGTCTACAGCGGGGACGGAGGCGATTTGGCAGAGCACTGCCGCGGCCTGCTGACCTTGAAAAACTTGACCCTGGCTACTGCCGAAAGCTGTACCGGCGGGCTGGTGGCGGAGAGAATAACCGCCATGCCTGGGGCCTCTTTGGTCTACCGGGGCGGCATAGTCAGCTACTGGACCAGCGTCAAGGCGAATGTGCTGCATATCCCCCAGGAGATTCTGGATACATATGGACCGGTCTCCCCGGAGTGTGCCCGGGCTATGGCGGAGGGCGTCCGGGATATCACCGGGGCGGATTTGGGCGTGTCGGTCACCGGCTCCGCAGGGCCGGACCCGGATGAGCGGGGCGTTCCCGTGGGCATTGTCTATATAGGCCTGGCTACGCCGGAGGGAACCTTCTGCCGTTCCCTGGACATGGGCCGCCGGAGGCGGGACCGTATCCAGGGGCTGGCGGCCAACCACGCTTTTGACGTGGTGCGGCGCTACCTGCAGGGACTGCCCATTGAGCAGATCTGAGCGCGGAACGGCAAGCGCCCCCGCCGGAAGCGGCGGGGGCGGAAACGGTCTTTTCTGCGCGGACAGCGGAACGGACCCGGAGGGGAATTTTGCGATTGCAAATTCCCGGCAGAACCGTTATAATACACCCTGGAGGAGTTTGCGATGGATAATTTTACGGTCCTGAACTACCAGGGCAGCAAGAACAATCTGCGCGGTTTTCTATACCGGAACCTGAGACCCTATCTGCAGGACGGGAAGGCCGTGTTTGATATCTTTTCCGGCTCCGCCGCCGTGAGCAATCTGTTTCGGGATGAATACCCCGTTTATGCCAACGACGCCGAGGCCTATGCCAGCATTCTGGCCAGGGCCGTGCTGAAACAGGTCCCATCGGATCCCAATCTGCCCAAGGAGGTGGAGGAAGCTTTCCCGGAGGTGTGGAAGGCTCTGTCGGCGCCGGTAGAGTATTTTCTGGAGGAAGAGCAAAAAAGCCTGGAGGCACAGGATTTCCCCGGCCTCCAGGCTCTTTATGGCGTATATCCTACCGTATGGAATGAGCGGGTTTCCCCCATCACAGGCGGCCCGCTGACGGTGGAGGGGCTCCGGGAAAAGGGCGGTCATGTTCTTTTCACGACTTATTACGCCTCCAACTACTACGGAATCCGGCAGGCTTTGGAGATTGACTGCCTGATCCGGCTGATCCACACCCGTTTCTCGGACTGGTCCGACAGTCTTTATGCCTGTTTGTTCTATGCCATGAAGGAGACGGTGTTCTCCAAGGATGGGCATATGGCGCAGCCTCTGAGCCCGGAAAAGAACCAGACAAAGCTGTTTGCCCAGCGGGGGAAGCCGGTGCTCGAGCTGTTTTTGAAAAAACTTCGGGAACATACGGCCCTGCGCGCGCCCCGGTACAGGGAGGAAAACCAGGTATTTCACGCGGATTTTGAGGAGCTGCTGACGCCGGAACGGTTTCAGAATGTGGGACTTGTGTACGCGGACCCGCCCTACACGGATATGCAGTATTCCCGTTATTATCATCTGCTGAACATTGCGGCCAACTATGATTATCCGGCCCTCACCCGCACGGGAAAGGGCGGTTTCACCAAAGGGCTCTACACAGAGGGCCGCTACCAGTCCAAGCTCAGCCAGCGGAGAGAGGCCAAGAAGAGTCTGGAGAAGCTGATTTCCTTTTGCGCGGAGACGGGAACCAATCTGGCCCTCAGCTATGCCTATCCCCGAGACCGGAAGACCCAGGCGGTGGACCGCTATACCGTGAGCATCGAGGAGCTGGAGCAGCTGGCCCAAAAGTATTTCACGCAGGGCCGGGTGACCGTGGCAAAGCAGGCGTACAGCCATGCCAACCACCGCAACAGCGCCCATAAGAAGGTGCTGGAGTACCTGATTCTGTGCGGAGACAAAGATCCCAGTCAGATCAGCCTTCAGCAGCTGAAGGTCCAGCTGCGTGAGACCGGCGCTGACCGGACAAATCCTATGTACGCCTCCCATATCTACTGGTCCCAGAAGCCCTATACGGTCTGCGCCGAGCTGGTTGAGGCGCTGTCTAACCGGGGGGAGGTAGTGTTTGACCCTTTTCTGGGGTCTGGCGTCACGGCGCTGGAAGCCATCCGGGACGATATGGGCCGGGCGGCGGTTGGCTGTGATATCAACGACATGCCGCTCTTCATCTCCCGAACCCTCCTGTCGCTCAATGGACTGAGCGCAAAGGACCTCGCTGCGCTGGAGGAGTTTGCCGGACGTCTGGAAAAGCTGGAGGCGTATTATGATACGCCCTGCCCCCGCTGCGGCGGGACGGCCAAGACGGTGAAAACCGTTTTTGACAAGCCGGAGCGCACCGGAAAAACCATCACGGTTAAAACCGTCCATTCTGTTTGCCCCTGCTGCGGGAAACAGGAGAAAGAGGCGTCTCCTGCCGATTTGACCGCCATGACAGACTGTCCGCCATTGGTGAACATTCAGGATACGGGGCTCTTGGCCAACTCCAAGCTGGCTGTAGCCAAGGATGACGATATCCGCAATATCTTCACTGGGCGGAATCTGGCGGTGCTGGATCAGATTCTGGGGTTCATCAAAGAGTATGACGTCCCGGTGCAGAATGTGCTGCGCTATATTCTCATGTCGGTGCTCCACCTGTGCAAAATTACGGATAAGCACTCCAATTCCCAGTGGCCTCTGTGGATTCCGCGGACAGATTGCGTGGAGAAAAACGTGGTGGACATCCTGGCCCGAAAGCTGCGGCGGTTTCAAGATGTGCTGCCCTACATGGCGGAGAACTACCGGGGGGCGGCGCTGGCGGATGCTTATGAACAACTGGGACCCGGCAAGTATCTCCTCATGCAGAAGGGAAGCCAGAATATTACAGAATCCGATATCCCGGGCGGCGGCGTGGATCTGATTATTACGGACCCGCCGTATCTGGAACAGGTACTTTATTCGGAGTATATGCAGCTATACAAGCCATTTTTGGGGCTGGATTACAATCTGGAGGATGAGATTGTGGTCTCAACAGCCCCCTCGCGGGCAAAGGACCGGGAGGAGTATTTCCGGCTTCTGGAGGACGTGTTTTCCATGTGCGCCCAGAAGCTGAAACAGGGACGAAGTCTCTGTCTCTACTTCCATGACAGCAGTCTGGCAGTGTGGGAGCGGCTGATTGGCATCCTGGAGCGCTGCGGCTTCCGCTTCCTCATGCAGATACATATTGGAAAGAGCAACACACTGAAAAACATTATCAGTCCCAAAAAATCCCTCAGCGGTGACTCTGTTTTAATCTTCTCCTGTGAGGCGATGCCCATTGTCCATGCGGCCCAGGAGAGTCTGGCGGAAATTGAGGAAAATATTATCGGTCAATGCCGGCGCATGGTGGAGGAGAGCGGCCCGCTGTCCACACCGGAGCTCTACGATAACGGGCTGATGGAGACTCTGATTCAGAATGGCTGGCTGGGAATTCTGTCCCAGAACTATCCGTCTTTGGTGGACATTTTTGAACAGCATCTGACCTGGGACAGCCAGACAGCGAAATGGACCCTGTGAAAAAAGAGAGGCCCCGAAGCGGGGTCTCTCCTTATTTGATAAGCTTATGGATTTCCAGATGGCATCGAATTGCCCGGTATCACGTCCCGCACGGTCAATCGGTCTCCCTCCACGGAAAAACGTATCTCCAGTCCGGCGAAACCGAATCCATATACCCGCTGTGGGCAGTCCTGATACCGGGGCCGGGGATCCAGCGCGAGTACTTCCTGGAGTGCGTTCCGCCGCTCCAAGGGGACACGGTTCAGCAGATGCGGCGGAAAATGGACCTTCAGGACCTCCCCGGCAGGCGAGGAACCAGCGAATCCGCCCTGGGCCTGTGGAAGACAGTCGGCGTAGGGAAGATAGGGTTTGAGGTCCAATATCGGGGTTCCGTCCACCAAATCAGCGCCCCGGATTCGGAGTACAGGGCCCTCATCGGCGTCTTCTATGCCGGTCAGAGCCACGGCGGAGAGGGCGATGGGATTGGGCCGGAAGGGGGAGCGGGTGGCGAAGACGCCCAGCCGGGCGTTGCCTCCAAGGCGGGGCGGACGGACCGTGGGAGACCACCGCTCCCGAATGGCCTGGTGAAAGACCCAGATCAGCCAGAGGTGGGAAAAGCCCTCCAGTCCCCGGAGGGCATCGGAGCTGCGGTATTCTGGCTCAAAGATCACCAGGGCCTCCAGCGTATCCACCAGCCCGCTCTGGCGGGGAACGCCGAACTTCGAGGAGAAATCGCTGCGGATGTGGGCAATGGGCTTCATTAAAAATTCCTGACGCATAGGCCGCCTCCTTTGGGGCCATTATACAGGAGTGGGACCAAAAAGGGAAGCCTTGAAAAGAAACGATGTAACCGGACTGCCGGATGGGCCCCGAGGGGCGTGTTCCGGCAGCCCGGCTGGATTCAGCGGTTCATAGCCCGGTTGATGGCCTGGCCTGCGTCGTCCACCGTACGGCGTACCGCCCGGCCCGCGTCATCCAGGGCGTCTCGGGTGTCGCCGGCCAGGGAACTGTCACGGCCTGCGGCGCCGCGTGTGGTGCCGTTGGCGGTGTTGCTCTGGTAGTTGGAACGGTTGTCGGAGGCGGCATAGTTGTCGCCGGTGATTCCGCCCCGCTCTCTGGCATAGCCGCTCTGACCGGAGCCTCCGCCGCAGGCAGTCAGCGTGAACGCCAGCAGCAGAGACACCAGCAGAAAGGAAAAGGTGCGTTTCATAAGCAGTTGCCTCCTGATTCGGAAGTCGTTGAGGAATCCGCGATACCCGAGTGGTATTGTCTCCTGAGAGGGGAGACTTAACCGTGGGAGTTTCCACCAGGCTTCTGGAAGCGGGAGACATGAAATGCCGGATTTTGCATAAAAATAGAACAGGCGCCGGGAAGTGAAGAAGAGCGCGGCGGAGAGGCGGAGAAAAGATGGGAGCCGCCGGGAGGAATTTTGGACGGGGAAAAGGAAGAAATCGTCAAAGTATTGGAATCAAAGGGGTAAAAATGGTGGAAAGTATCCAAAAAAGGAGGATGGGTGAGAAAAATTTTAATAAATGTTTGTGTATTTTTCCATTGACGGGAGGGAAAAAAGCGGTTATGATGGTAAAGTCATAACTCGTGGGCAACGACCATCGCAACTGATATTGACACTACAAAAAGGAGAGCTGCAACATGTATACACAGGAAGTCACTGTTAACAACGAAGTTGGTTTGCACGCCCGCCCGGCCACGTACTTCATCCAGAAAGCCAACGAGTTCAAGAGCGGCGTCTGGGTTGAGAAGGAGGACCGCCGCGTCAACGCGAAGAGTCTTTTGGGAGTGCTGTCCCTGGGCATTGTAAAGGGGACGCCAATTACCCTGATCGCTGATGGTACTGATGAGAAAGAGGCGGTCACCGCTTTGGCGGAACTGGTGAAAGATAACTTCGGAGAGTAACAAAGCCGCCATCCCCGTGCTGCCCGTCAGCGCGGGGTGGTTTTTTATCGAGAGGGTCCCATTTCCGCCCTTTCCCCCAGAGGAAAAAGACGCTCTCGTTCGAGGGAGAAAAGGAGGCGCTGCCATGACGAAAGAGGAACTGAAAGAAAAAGCGGCCGCTCTGCCCCTGTCTCCAGGCGTTTACCTGATGATGGACAAAACCGGCAAGGTAATATATGTAGGCAAGGCAAAGCGCCTGAAAAACCGCGTCAGCCAATACTTTCAGGACAGTGCTTCCCATACGGCCAAAACCCGGCAGATGGTAGCCCAGATCGACCACTTTGACACGATCTTTGTTTCCAGCGAATTCGAGGCGCTGGTTTTGGAAAATTCCCTCATCAAACGGCATATGCCCCGCTATAACATCCTCCTCAAGGATGACAAGGGCTACCCCTTTGTCCGCCTCTCCCGCGATTCCTATCCCCGCTTCACCATGGTCCACAAATGGGCCAACGATGGCGCAAAGTACTTCGGTCCCTTCGGCGGGCGCTTTGAAACCCGCCAGGCGCTGGACGCCGTCTGCGCCGCCCTGCGTCTGCCCACCTGCAGCCGGAAATTTCCCCGGGATGTGGGGGCGGAGCGCCCCTGCCTCAATTTCCATATGGGGCGCTGCGATGGCTTCTGCCGCCCGGAGATGACGGAGGAGGAGTACAACCGCCGGATCCGGCAGGCCTGCCAGATGCTGGAGGGCAAGGCAAAGCAGCTGCTTCAGGAGATGACCGGAGAGATGGAGGCAGAGGCGGAGGCCCTGCGCTTTGAGCAGGCGGCGGCCCTCCGGGACCGCATCAACGCCATCAGCGCCCTGTCCAAAAAGCAGACGGTCATTGCAGGCCTCTGTGCAGACACCGACATCTGGGGCCTTTACCGGGGAGCTGGAAAGTACTGCTATGCAATCCTCCATATGGAAGAGGGAAACCTGTCCGGGCGTGAGACGGAGCTTTTTACCGCTCCTATGGAGGAAGAACCGGAAGAAATGCTCACGGCCCTGACCGCCCAATATTATCTTCCGCGGGCGATTCTGCCCCATGAAATTCTGCTGCCGTTTGCCGTGGAGGGCTATTGTGAGAGCCTCTCGGAAGTATTGACCAAGCGGGCGGGGCATAAGGTTTGGGTCCATGTCCCTCAGAGAGGGGAAAAGGCGGACCTGCGGGCCATGGCCCAGCGGAACGCGTCGGAGGAGGGGGAACGGGCAACCACGGCGGAGGAGCGGACAGCCCATACGCTGGAGCTCCTGGGGAAGATGCTCTGCCTTCCGAAGCCGCCGAAGCGGATGGAGTCCTTCGACATCTCCAACACCGGCGGCAGCGATATTGTGGCTTCCATGGTGGTATACAGCGGGGCACGGCCCTTGAAAAGCGCTTACCGGCGGTTCCGTATTAAGGACCTGGCAGGTCATCCGGACGACTACGCCTCCATGAAGGAGGTGCTTCATCGCCGTCTTCAGCGGGCGGCGGAGGGAGACGAGAAATTTCTGCCTCTGCCGGATGTATTCCTGATTGACGGCGGCGTGACACATGCGCAGGCGGCGCGGTCTGTGGCGGAGGGCTTTGGTGTGCGGACGCCTATTTTCGGCATGGTAAAGGACGGCCGGCATCGGACCCGGGCCTTGGTGACGCCGGAGGGAAGGGAGATCGGCATAGTGGGGAATCCGGCTGTGTTTGCTCTTATCGGGCAGATTCAGGAGGAGACGCACCGCTTTGCCATCACCTACCACCACGAGAGCCATGGGAAAAGCGCCATGCGTTCCGCGCTGGACGGGATTCCCGGTCTGGGACCCAAGCGGAAGGAGGCGCTTCGGAAACGCTTCGGAACGATTCGGGCTATCCGCGAAGCGGAAGTGTCCGCGTTGGCGGAGGTGATTCCGCAGGGAGCTGCGGAGGCGGTCTGGAGGCAGTTCCATCCAAGGGAAGAGAAAGCGGACTGAGTTTCGTTTTTTCAGGCCAAATGGCGCTTGCGCTCCCGTTCAGCAAAAAATAAAACGGTCTGCCGGAAACTGCGGCAGACCGTTTTTGCTTGTTTACTCGATGCTGATGGCGCTGACCGGGCACTCGTCCCGGGCGCTCTGTGCCGCTTCCAGGACGCTGTCCGGCACATCCGAGCCGTGGGCGACGCCGTCGTCCCCCATGGAAAAAACTTCCGGGCAGCTTCCGCAGCAGAGCCCACAGCCAATGCAGCTGTCGTTTACCGTTGCCTTCATATGCGTACTCCAATCGAAACTAGATTTACCCGCCAGGGGCGTGCCCCCATAGTGTGTCTCGTTTTTCGATTTTCACTCACGCAAAACCGCCACTGGACTGATCTCGTAATGGCGAAACAGAGCCAGGGCCTCCGG
The DNA here is from genome assembly GCA_022797935.1 of Oscillibacter sp. GTDB lineage: Bacteria > Bacillota > Clostridia > Oscillospirales > Oscillospiraceae > Oscillibacter. Next base: position 12,216 of record JAAWLO010000058.1, read on the forward strand.
GCCGATCCGTTCCCCGGAGACAGCAATGGGCACCGCCGGGGGACAGCTTACTGTGGGTGCACCGCAAATCCGGCCTAAGCTTTCCGCCGCGCGGACGGGCTCCTGCGGAGCGAATAGCGCTTCTCGAATGGAAAGAACCTGTTCGCCTTTGGCTAAGGGCAGAACGGGACGGGGCAGGGGGTTCTTCCGTACCGCGCAGTCCAGGGAATCGGCGGCAAATGGAAAGTCCTCCGGCAGATTGTCCGGCGACGCCATCAGCACGCAGTATTCCCGGTCCGCGTACTCCGGTTCCACGCCCCCGGTCCGGAGGTGCTCCGCCAGCTCGGGACCCGGCCAGCCGTAGGCTGCGGCGTCCAGGGTCAGCTTCAGCGGCTCGTCTCCCGCCAGGGTCCAGCCCCGGCGGCGGAGGTCCGCTTTCAGGGACTCCAGCCGCCGGACAGTCTCCGCCAGCCGGGCGGGATAGTCCCCGGCCAGCTGTGCGCTGCACAGGTCCAGGGACGCCAGAGTCAGGAAGGAGGGGCTGGTGGACCCAAAAAGGGCCAGGGCGCTTTTGGCCTGCGCCGGAAGCTCCTTTGGGGCGGACTTGGAAATGTGCAGGTATGCCCCTCCGGTGAGAACAGGAAGCGTCTTGTGGGCGGAGTCGCAGCAGAGGTCTGCCCCCAGGTCCAAAGGGTGCCGGGAGGGAGAGAGAAACCGCAGATAGGCCCCGTGGGCGTTGTCCGCTAGAAGCAGCGTCCCCCAGTGGTGGCACACGTTTGCCAGACCTTCTATATCCGCCAGATTGCCCAGATAGTCCGGGCTGGTGACGTAGACGGCGGCGGGTGGGGTGTGCAGAGTGCTCAGCGTTCGGGCCAGGCCCTCCGGCGTGATGGGACAGGCGCAGAGGGAGGTGTTTTCCCCCTCCGGCCACAGCCAGACCGGCTCAAAGTCCAGCAGGGCGGCGGCGTAGACGAAGGCCTTGTGGACATTCCGGGCGGCTAGGATAACCGGCGGCGTCCCGGCAGGGCGGTTCTGAAGGGCCAGGTGCAGCATGGCCCGGATGCACTGGCTGGAGCCCTCGGTGGAGTAGAAGGTAGCCCCGGAGCCGAAGAGGGAGGCGGTGTTCCGCTCGCTCCAGGCGATAAGGCCGGCGTCCTCGTAGAGGGAGTTCATCCCATCGACTTCCGTGATGTCCCATTCCTCGCAGCCCAGGGGGCCGAAGCCCTTATGGCCCGGCATGTGGAAGCGGCACAGGCCCTCCTGAAGGTAGCCCTGCAGGAAGTCCCAGATGGGGGTGGTCATGCCTCCTCCGCCTCTTCCGCCAGGGCCGCCTGAAGCATAATGGCGCACTCCATGCGCTTGCGGAACAGCTGGCAGCCCGCTTCGTAGACACCCCGGATGGAGCCGGAGGCGTGGTAGGCGTTGGCAGCGCAGCCGCCGGAGCAGTAGAGCTTGGCCCAGCAGCTGGCGCAGGCGGGACGGGCGTAAGCGTTGCAGGCCCGGAACTCCTCCCGGAGGGCGGAATTGGTCACGCCGGTCCACACGTCTCCCAGCTTGTAGGCCTCCTCGCCCACGAACTGGTGGCAGGGGTACAGGTCTCCCCAGGGGGTGACGGCCATGTATTCCGTACCGGAGCCGCAGCCGGAAATGCGTTTATAAACACAGGGGCCGCCGGTGAGGTCCAGCATGTAGTGGTAGAAGGTGATGGGACGGCCCTCTTTCCGGCGTTTCAGCATCTCGTTTGCCAGGATTTCGTATTGCTCCATGACAATTTCCAGATCTTCTGCCGTCAAGGCCGCTGGGTCGCCGGGGGCGCAGACCACCGGCTCCATGCTTAGCTCGGTAAAGCCCAGGTCTGCCATGTGGAAAAGATCCTTCGTGAAATCGGGATTACGGTGCGTGAAGGTGCCCCGCATGTAGTAGCGGGTTCCGCCCCGGGCCTGGACCAGCCGCTGAAAACGGGGGACAATGCGGTCGTAGCTGCCATTTCCGGCGTAGTCCACCCGGAGAGCATCGTGGATTTCCTTCCGGCCATCCAGGGAGAGCACGACATTGTCCATTTCCCGGTTGGCGAAGTCGATGACGTCGTCGTCAATCAGCATCCCGTTGGTGGTGAGGGTGAAACGGAATTTTTTGTGATGAGGTTTTTCCTGGGTCCGGGCATAGGCCACCAAGTCTTTTACGACCTGCCAGTTCATCAGCGGTTCCCCGCCGAAGAAGTCCACCTCCAGGTTAGTTCGGGAGCCGGAGTGCTCCACCAGGAAATCCAGGGCCCGTTTGCCGGTTTCGAAGGACATGAGGGCGCGGCTGCCGTGGCCGCCGTCCGGTCCGTGGTAGTTTCCCTGACTGGCGAAGCAGTAGGAGCAGTTGAGATTGCAGGTGTGGGCCACGTGGAGGCAAAGCGCTTTTACGATGTCGCCGGAGCGCTCCTTAAAGGTGCTGGCCAAAGGGGCAAAGGTGTCGGGCGAATAGAGTTTTCCCGCCTGAACCAGAGCGCCGATATCCTGGAGACAGTCCAGAATTTCTTCCCGGGTGACGTCAGAACGGTCTGCGTATTTTTCCAGCAGTGCGGAGACGATTTCTTCTTGGGAGTGGTCGGGATAGAGGGCGATGGCGTCGTAAACGGGTTCGTCCACCAGGTGGATGGAGCCGGAGCAGACGTCCAAAACGATGTTGTAGCCGTTGAGCTGGTATTGATGTACCATGAGAACTTCCTTCTTTAATGTATTGGGCGCGGAGGGGATTGACGGTGAAAAAAACGCCGCCTTGCGGCAGCGCTTCTTACCTTACTTCTTTTCGCACTTCTGGTTGGCCACGCCGCAGCTGGTCTTGCAGGCGGACTGGCAGGAGGTCTGGCACTCGCCGCAGCCGCCCTTCTTGGCGCTCTCGCAGAGGCTGCGGGTCTCCAGGGTCTTGATCTTCTTCATAGTCGTCATCTCCGATCTGTCAGAATTTTCGGAACCGCCCCTTTGCGGGGAGGCATTTGATTGGGGAAAGTGTAGCACAAACCGCCGGGAAAGTCAAGGGCGGCGCGTGGGTTCTTTTTGGCGGAAGCTTAGGCCAATTTTCAAACAAGGCCTAAATCCATAATGCCTCCATTGACAAAATTAGAAAATAGGATTATAAAGTATGGAAGGTGTAAACGGTTTTGTCAAAGAAGGGAACGGATTCTGAAAAAGCGCGTTATGGTGCTGCTTGCCGGATTTGGTACGTCTGCGCCGGCAGCATCTCCCAACGATAACGAACCTTTGCCTCTGGAGGATACAGACGGGTGTGCAAGAAAATGAGAGATAAAAAGCGGCGATGTAAGATCTCAATTCTATCAGAAGTTAATGAAATAGCCATACTGCTATCCATGATAGTTTACGCAGTTGGTTCTTTTTGCCTTGGCTTGTATGAGGTGGGGCGGGAGTGGTTTGTGATTCGTCTTTTCCTGGTATTCTGGCTGTTTCACGCCCTGGCCGCAAGAAGGGTCCTGAGAAAACTGCAAAATGACGCAAAGGGAAGGCTTCTCTATTTTTATAATGTATGTACCGTATGGGATCTATAGCGTATGATTCGCATGCTGGATGGTGCTGCATGCTTTCCCGGCGGCTGTCCTTTCACCCATTCTCATTTGCATCTTGATCCTATACACATATACGGTATTGTTTAAAACGGAAGAAGACAGGGCTGAATAAATTCCAGGCGGAACATCTTTGCGGCTGCGGAAAGGTTCCGCCTGCTTGTATTGGCAGCTTTGGTTGAGGAAGAGCCTGTACACCGATAAAAATGGATCAATATAGAAAAATATACCTTCCTTTTCGGTTTTGGCCAAGGAAATCGAAAAAAAGGAAAATTTCCTCTTGACAGGGCGGGAGTTTTCAAGTATGATATACGGGCATGCGGCGAAGAGGACTGCCCTCGAAGGACCGCAAACTGCGATGAACCGGGAGATTGCTCGAAAGAGGTAACTTCCGGGGAGTATGTCCGATAATCGGGCGGCTGAGAAAGGTCTGTACGCGAGCGTAGATCGCCGC
>JAAWLO010000059.1 GCA_022797935.1 Oscillibacter sp.
CCGCAGGGCGTCGGCCACGGTGAAGATGGCGTCCAGCTCCTCGTCGGTCTTGTCCCAGGTCCAGTAGAAGTCGGACTTGTACATGTTGTTGATGTGCAGCTTTTCCAGGTGCTGCGCCAGCTCAATGGTCTTAGACATATCAAAAATCTCCTTATTTATTTTATGAAAAACATCAAACCCTCGGGTCGTCATATGGGTCGCTTTCGGTTTTGGGTGCGGGTGGGGAGGGCGGCTCTTTCACCAGGCGTTCCAAAACAGAGAAAACCAGCGTCAGCGATACCGCGTGCATGACAAACAGCAGGGCAATCAGCCGCAGTTCCCCGAAATGGTCATAATTGGGGTTCGCCGGGGACAACCCGCCCAGGAGGAGCAGGTTCCCGGCGGCGAACAGGGCCGCCGCCCAGGAGAAGAGAATCCAGAGGCGAAAACCTTTCATAGGAAATTCCTCCCGAAGCCGGGGCCTCCCCGGGGCAATTACTGGATGTCGTTATCCGTCAGGCTCTGGCGGAACTCCGTCACGTCGTCGCTCTTGTTCTCGGGCTTATAGAGGCCGGGGACGGCGGCGTACAGGGCGGCGCAGGTCACCAGGTCCTGCTTCCAGGTAATCTCGTTGGGAGCGTGGGCCTGAGACTCCGCGCCGGGGCCGAAGCCTACGCAGGGGATGCCATAGCGGCCCTGGATGGAGACGCAGTTGGTGGAGAAGGTCCACTTATCCGTCAGGGGGCGGCCGGTGCGCAGGTGCATGGCATCCTTGCTCTGGTCGGCATCGGCGTGGCCAATGCGTTCCTCACCCCAGAGAGCGTGGTGGGCGTCCACCAGAGCCTGGACGTGGGCGGCGCTGGCCTTGTTGATCCAGGTGGGGAAGAAGCACTCGGTCTCGTAGACGGTGCCGGTCCAGGCGGGACGGTCATACATGTACATGGAGACCTTCACATCGCCGCCGTACTTCTTCACGCTGGGCAGCTGGCGGATTTCCTCCAGGCAGGAGTCCCAGGTCTCGCCGGCGGTCATGCGGCGGTCGATGGAGATGGCGCAGGAGTCCGCCACGGCGCAGCGGCTGGGGGAGGTGTAGAAAATCTGGCTGGTGGTGCAGGTGCCCCGGCCCAGGAACTGGGCGTCCTCGAAATGCTCGGGGTTGAAGGCGGGGTTCAGCATCTTGACCAGGCCCTTGACCTCGTTGGAGGGGCCGTCACCGTTTTCGTTGAGGGCCCGGACATCCTGAAGAATGTCGGCCATCTTGTAAATGGCGTTGTCGCCGCGCTGGGGGGCGGAGCCGTGGCAGGAGACGCCCTTCACGTCCACCCGGATTTCCATCCGGCCCCGGTGGCCGCGGTAGATGCCGCCGTCGGTGGGCTCGGTGGAGATGACGAACTCAATCTTGTTCCGGGCGTCCTCGGGACCGTTGAAGTACTTGTTGACGATGTACTGCCAGCACATGCCGTCGCAGTCCTCTTCCTGGACGGAGCCCACCACCATGATCTTATAGCCGTCCGGAATCAGGCCCAGGTCCTTCATGATCTTGGCACCGTAGACAGCGGAGGCCATGCCGCCTTCCTGGTCGGAGCCGCCGCGGCCATAGATGATATCGTCGGTCTCGTAGCCCTGATAGGGGTCGGCTTCCCAGTTGTTGATGTTGCCGATGCCGACGGTATCGATATGGGAGTCAATGGCGATAATCTTCTCGCCCTGACCCATCCAGCCGATGACGTTGCCCAGACCGTCGATTTCCACCCGGTCAAAGCCCAGCTTCTCCATCTCGGCTTTGATGCACATCACCACGTCCTTCTCCTCACAGCTCTCGCTGGGGTGGGAGATCATGTCCCGCAGGAACCGGGACATCTCCGCCTTGTAGCCCTCCGCCGCAGACTTAATCTTCTCGAAATCCATGATGCAGACCTCCGTTTTAATTTATGGTTGACAGCCTCGCGCACTGGCTGTCTGTTCCCTATAGCCCTATCATAGCACAAGATTTTTCGTTGTCAAACAAAATTTTTGAAAACCAAAAAAATTTTTTGAAAAGCGGTTGATTTTACCGAAAGACCGTGGTATGATAGTAACATGAATCAGTGTCTTTTCATAAAAAAACCGGAAAAAGGGGGAATGACCCACGGAAAACAGCAAGCTGGAACTGCTGCGGCAGGTGGCTGCCGGCATTACGGCGCAGTTTGGCAATGACTGCGAGGTTGTGGTCCACGATCTCAGCCGGGACCCGGACCGCTCCATTGTCTTCATTGTCAACGGCCACGTCTCCGGACGGAAGGTGGGGGACGGGGCGTCCAATGTGGTAATGGAACAGCTGCGCACCCAGGACCCGGAACCGAAGGACCACCTCTGTTATCTCACAAAGACGCCGGACGGGAAGATTCTGAAATCCTCCACCGTCTACATCCGGGACCGGAAGGGAAAGGTCTCCGCCATTCTCTCGATCAATTACGATATCTCCCGCCTGATGCTGATGGAGCAGGCCCTCCATGACCTGGTATCTACCGGAGAGGCGCCCACCGTGGAGCCGGAGAAGATTACCAATGTCAACGACCTTCTGGAGGGGCTGATTCAGCAGTCGGTCGCTCTGGTGGGCAAGCCCGCCGCCGCCATGACCAAGGATGATAAAGTCCGGGCCATTCAATTTCTGAATCAAAACGGCGCATTTTTGATTACCAAGTCCGGAGACAAGGTGGCCAAATATTTTGGCATCTCCAAATACACCTTGTATTCCTATATTGACATCAACAAACAGGAGGACAGCCATGATTGATCTCACCGTCAACAAGCAGGGCCTGGAACATAACCTGAAAAAGGCCCGGGAAAACAACATTCTCATCCCTACCATCGCCCAGATGCAGCACCCGGAGACGATCCCGGGCAAGGTGCAGGACAAGCTGAAGAACGTGGGCCTGTGGGATGTGAATCCCCTGAACCTGTTCCGCATCACCTGGAAAAATGAGGCCAAGGAGTCCGGCGGCCTGTTCCAGGAGGTTCCCAATTATATCGAGCTTCCCTCAGAGCTCACCGGAGTGCCCTGCCGCATCATTGCCATGGCGGGCAAGTGGTTCCCCACGGGCTGCCATAAAGTGGGCGCGTCCTTTGGCTGCCTGGCTCCCCGGCTGGTGACGGGACAGTTCGACGTGGATGTCCATAAGGCCGTGTGGCCCTCCACCGGCAACTACTGCCGCGGCGGCGCCTTCAACTCCAAGCTCCTGGGCGCCCAGGGCGTTGCGATTCTGCCCGCCGAAATGAGCCAGGAGCGTTTCGATTGGCTCCACGAAATCGGCGCGGAGGTCATTGCCACCCCGGGCTGCGAGTCCAACGTGAAGGAGATTTTCGACAAAACCAACGAGCTGAAGCTGGACCCGCAGTACATGATTTTCAACCAGTTTGAGGAAATGGGCAATCCCCTCTGGCACTACAACGTCACCGGCACGGCCCTGGCGGACGTGTATGAGGCCGTGAAGCGTCCTGGAGACCGGTTCGCGGGGGCCTGCTTCACCTCCGGTTCCGCCGGAACCATGAGCGCCGGCGACCTGCTGAAGGAGCGGTATCCGCATTTGAAGCTGGGTGTTGGCGAGGCGCTGCAGTGCCCCACGATTCTGAATAACGGTTTTGGAGGCCATCGGATTGAGGGCATTGGCGACAAGCACATTCCCTGGATTCATAATGTGAAGAATACCGATATGGCCATCGCCATTGACGACGAGGACAGCCAGCGTCTCCTCCGTCTGTTCAACACGCCGGAGGGCAAGGATTACCTTCTCCACACTCTGAAGCTGAACCCGGAGCTGGTGGAACGGCTGACCTGGCTGGGCATCAGCGGCATTGCCAACGTGCTGTGCTGCATTAAGATGGCGAAGTACTACGAGTTCACGGAGAGGGACGTGGTTGCCACGGTCCTCACGGATTCCGCCGTGATGTACGGCAGCCGCATCCAGGAGCTGGACAGCCAGTTTGGCGCGTATACCGTCCATGAGGCGAAGCTGGACCATCACATCCACGTCCTGGGCCTGAAGACGGATAACCTGCTGGAGCTGACCTATGCGGACCGGAAACGGGTGCATCACCTGAAGTATTACACTTGGGTGGAGCAGCAGGGCAAGGATATGCACGACCTGAACGCGCTGTGGTATGATACCGAGGGCACTTGGGATACGGTTCATGCGCAGGCAAAGGAGCTGGACGAGCTGATTAACGCGTTTAATGAAGCGAGCGGCGTGCTGAAGAGCCTGTAAAGAGGTTTGCGTAAAAAAGAAGAGGTGGAGCGATTTGCTCCGCCTCTTTTTTTATGATTCTATTGTTTCCGAACAACCGGTGGTATACGCTTCTTCTGCCTGGAGTTGGCCCTGAAGAAGCCGTTTTTTCGCAATTCCATAGTTCTGCTGCTCCAGCGCCTCCAGAGCGTCTTCCACAGCGTTGAATAAAATGGTGTAATATTTGGGTAGTTCGTTCATCTTTTCACCTCGTATGTAATGTATATTATAATGTATTTAGCATTATATTTATAATATATCATTTTCCTATAAAATGCAATACATTAGACAATATAAATCAAATGCGATTTGCGTTGTGTGAGGTGAAAGATGAGAAGGTTTAAAATTCCGAAACAGCCATCTTCTACTAATAAAAGCATTCGGTTTCCGAATGATGTAATTGAGGCGGTAGAAACCGCGATTCGGGGAAAAGAGTGCACATTTTCAGCGTTTGTAGTGGAGGCCGTTCGGGTAGCGCTGGAGAGTCTGGAAGAAGAGGAAGAAACGTAAATACGGACAGCGGAGCGTCCTGCGGAAAAGCAGGGCGCTTTTTTTAGAAGACGGAATCCCGCAGCGCCCGAAGAATGCGTGAGTGACGTTCGCGTCCCCGCGCCGCAAAGCAGGAATGTCTATCTGCCGCGGCAAATACATAGGGTTTGGAAAAAATAATTCTCCTTCGCGGGAGCGAAAACGATTTAAGGATTGACAATTATAAAAACTACCGGTATGATAAAAGCCAGCGCCAAAAATTGAGGAGAAAAAGAGAGGAACGAGAAATCTATGAAACGGGAACGTTTTCAATCCCGCCTGGGCTTCCTGCTGGTAAGCGCAGGCTGTGCCGTGGGCATTGGCAATGTGTGGAAATTCCCATACGTCACCGGACAAAACGGCGGCGGAATCTTTGTGTTGTGCTACCTGCTGTTTCTGGTCATCATGGGCGTGCCGGTGCTGACTATGGAGCTGGCAGTGGGCCGCGCCAGCCGCAAAAGCGCGGTGCTGGGCTATAAGGCTTTGGAACCAGCCGGTTCCAAATGGCACATCCACGGGTGGTTCTGTGTGGCAGGCTGCTGTCTGCTGATGATGTTTTACACCACCGTCTCCGGCTGGATGCTGGGCTACTTCTTCAAGTTTGCCGCAGGTACCTTCGAGGGAATGGACGGCAGCGCGGTGGGGACCGTTTTCAACGACCTCCTGGCCAGCCCCGGTGAGATGAGCCTTTGGATGATTATCACGGTTTTGGTAGGATTCCTGATTTGCAGCTTTGGTCTTCAGAAGGGTCTGGAGCGGATTACCAAGTTTATGATGCTGGGTCTCCTGGCCCTGATTGCCCTGCTGGCGGTTCACAGCCTGATGCTTCCCGGCGGCATGGAGGGCGTAAAGTTCTATCTGCTGCCGGACTTCCAGCGTGCGGCGGAGTCCGGCCTGGGCAATGTGCTGACCGCCGCCATGAACCAGGCCTTTTTCACCCTGAGCCTGGGCATTGCCGCTATGGAGGTCTTCGGCAGCTATATGAAGCGGGACAATACCCTCACCAGCGAGGCCGTGCGTATTTGCCTGCTGGACACCTTTGTGGCGCTGGTGGCGGGCCTCATCATCTTTCCGGCCTGCTTCTCCTTCGGCGTGGAGCCGGACCAGGGCCCGAAGCTCATTTTCGTCATCCTGCCCCAGGTCTTTCTGAACATGGCCGGCGGCCGCCTCTGGGGCGCGCTGTTCTTCCTGTTTATGACCTTCGCCAGCTTCTCCACCGTGATTGCTGTTTTCGAGAACCTCCAGGCCAATGCCATTGACAATTTCGGCTGGTCCCGGAAAAAGTCTGCTCTGGTGAACTGCATCTTCATTCTCGTTGCCAGCATGCCCTGTGTCCTGGGATACAATCTGTGGTATTTCGAAGCCACGCTGCCCAATGGGGGTATTGGACAGGTGCTGGATATTGAGGATTTCCTGGTCAGCAATCTGCTGCTGCCGCTGGGGTCTCTGGTGTACCTGCTCTTCTGCGTCAGCAAAAAAGGGTGGGGCTACGAGGCCTATCTGGAAGAGGCCAACACCGGTGAAGGCATCCGGATGCCCCGTTGGCTCCGGCCGTATTTCCTGGTAGTGCTTCCGATTTTGATTCTGATTATCTTGATTCAGGGCTTGATTTAAATCAACTGCAAAAACAGCGGCGGGGAATTTTCCCCGCCGCTGTGCTTATTTAGAACGCAACCTTTTTAATCAGCGCCACCAGACACAGGATGATGGCGCAGGGGACATAGACATAGCGCCCGATGCTGTACCACAAAGCTCCGGGGGCTTTTTTCGCGCCCCGGCTCACCTCGTCCATCAGGTCCTCCCGGCGCATCAGCCAGAACCAGCTCACGGCTCCAAGGGTTGCCCCGATGGGGATGATGTAGATCGACACAATGTCCATCCAGGGTCCCCATTTGAAGATGGGTTCCATGTGCAGGCCAAAGCCCAGGCAGACCAGGCACAGCAGAGCCAGCATGGTCCTCCGGCCCAGGCGGGAAAAGCGGTGGAGCAGGGATTCGCCCACGGCCTCAAACATGTTCTGCAGGGAGCTGACGCCGGCGAAAATCATGGCAATGTAGAGGATGACGGCAAAAAGCCGGCCCAGGGGGATGTCCTGCAGAATCCGGGGCAGGGTGACGAAGAGCAGGGACGGGCCTGCGCCAATGTCCAATCCGTAGGCAAAGCAGGCGGGGATGATGACCAGGGCGGCCACCAGGGCGGCGATGGTGTCAAAAAAGGCGGTGCGCCTGGCCAAAGCGGCCACATCCTCTGCCGGGTCCAGGTAAGCGCCGTAGACAATCATGCCGCTGCCGGTGATGGACAGAGAGAAGAAAGCCTGCCCCATAGCCCAAATCCAGACCATGGGATCCAGCAATTCCTCCCAGCGGGGGGAGAACATATAGCGGTAACCCTCTTCAGCACCGGGGAGAAAGGCGACCCGAACGGCCAGAATCAGGAAGATGATGAAGAAAAGAGGCATCATGATCTTGTTGCTGCGCTCGATGCTCTTGGCGCCCAAAAGGAGGGTCATCAAAGTCCCGGCTACGACCACGACATGGAAGGGAATGACGGAGTAATCTGTGGTGGAGAAGCTTTCGAACCACAGGGCCGTGTCGGCGGTCATGAGGGAGCCCGTGAAGGCGCCGGTAAAGGCCTTGAGCACGTAGGCAATGATAACGGCGTAGCCGATGGCGATGCACATGGACCCTGCCAGGGGAAGCCAGGCCAGGAGGCCTCCGGCTTGACCCAGGGATTTTTTTCGGGAGGCCCAGGCCATTTTGTAGGAACCCAGGGTACCGGTTTTGGCCCGGCGGCCCACGGCGTACTCGGCAGAAAGACCCACGGCGCCGAAGAGCAGAATGAAAATCAGATAGGCGATCAGGAAAGCTCCGCCGCCGTTGGCGCCCATTTTGGCGGGGAAGCCCCAGACGTTGGCCATGCCCACAGCGGAGCCCACCGCTGAGAGTACAAAGCCCCACCGGCTGCTGAATTGTCTCTTTTTCTTGTCTCCGCTCATAAGAATGTATCCTCCTTGTAACCTTCCGGCAAAGCGGCAGGCCTGCCTTGTAATTTTGGGATTTGCTGTTTTAAAGCATTGTAGCATAGATAATCGGAAAAGGAAAGCGCTTTGTCCGGCAAATTCCAATTTATTTCCTAAAAGATATCCCGCCCCCGGAAGGGCGGGACAGCGGTCGAAGAAGGATTTTGAAAAATGGCCGGAACCGGTATGCTTGAGGAACCAATCTGGTCCCGGCGGGTTACGCCTGCTCGCGCTCTTCCTGAACCAGGGCTTCCACCAGCTCTACCGCCGTGACAATCATGACGTCACAGTGGGCGCTGATACCCAGGCGCTGAGCGGCAGGCGTTTTTTCACTGATGCCGGGGCGGGCCTGCAGCAGTTCGCCGCAGCGGGTGTGACCGAAGACTTCAAAAAAACGTCTGCGGAATTCCTTGACGATGCGGTAGATGTTCCGCTTGGCCTCCTGGTCACTTTTTTCGGCAAAGGGAAAGCACAGGCTCAGGGCCAGTACGCCGCCGCTCAGAGCTCCGCAGACCTCTTCATGGGAACCACCTATGCCGCCGCCGAAGCCGCCCAGCAGCGGCATGACCTCCTCCGGCGTCCGGCCCGCCAGACTGGCGCAGGCCCCAGCCACGGATTGGGCGCAGTTCCAGCCCTCTTTGTGATATTGATAGGCGATTGCGCTGCGGTCCATAAAAAGACTCCTTTCTGGAAAAGATGTTTGTCCCATTATACTAGCTTTCCGATGGAAAAGCAAGCCTGCGGAACCGGCCTGCAGCTGGGCTTCAGCTGCTGATGAAATAGAGGCCCGCCAGACAAATGACAACGCCGGCAACTTTGCGGGCGGTAACCGCCTCCTGATAAAGCGGCGCGCCCACAAAAAGCAGAGCCAGCGCCAGGAAGGCGCTCTGCACAATAGACGCGGTACTGACAGGCCATCCCGCCTTGTAAGCGTATATGAAACCCACTTCCAGGCCAACCACGGAGACGCCCAGTAAAATGGGAGCGAGATTCAGTTTGCCGTATTCCTGTATCAAATTGCCGTTTTTGTTGAGGAGACCGTACAGGATCGCGGAACAGACCGCGCCCACCAGATATGTGACGGTCATGGATGCCAGAACATCCATATGTTTGGGGACGGACTTGGCGCAGATCTGGTAAACAACGTTGGAAAAGACGACTAATGCAATGGGCCAAATATAAGACATCATCAAACCTCCGCAAAACAAAACAGCCAGACTTCATCAGCCTGACTGCCGGTAGGTGCTCACCCGTTTTTCCATTATAGAACCATCGGGATTTTTTGTCAACCTCTGACGGGGACGGGAAGAAAAAGAGAAGAGTGGATGAAGAAAATCCCTCCGTTGTCTCGTATTATAGCCAGCGCAGTTGAAAAGAATCCCAGGGGATTCTTTTCAACGAACCGCCGCAAAGGCGGCGGTTCGAGCCGCATAGCGGCTGTCTGCGCATGGCTTCATAGGAAACGCAACTGCGCTCCGCGCAGCGGCGGACCCTTGGTCCGCCAGTTGAAAAGGAGTGGGTATATCAGAAAAGGAGGGTTTTTCGTGACGGTTTTCCAATTAAAACTTACGGCTCTGGTTCTCATGACGCTGGATCATATCGGTTTTTACTTCCCGGGAACCCCGATTTGGTTTCGCTTTTTGGGCCGGGGAGCCTATCCGCTGTTTCTCTTCTGCATGGTTCAGGGCTATGCCCACACCCGGAGCCGAAAGCGCTATCTCCTGCGGCTGTACCTGATGAGCCTCTTCATGACGGCGTGGGGTCTGTTTCTGGATACTCGGTTTCCCTCGGAATACGGTTATGGCAACCACAATATTTTTCTGCCCCTGTTCCTGACGGGCTTGTTAATCAGCACGGTGGAACTGTACCAAAGGGACCGGAGGAAAGGTGCTTTGCTGCTGGGCGGGATTGCCCTGACGCAGGTGCTCTATCAAATGCTGCCTGTGCTGCTGCCCTTCACCCGCACGCTCAGCGGGGATGTATTAACCGGCGTGGTTCCCAATCTGGCTGTAAATGAGTTTGGGTTCGCGTTTATTGCCCTGGGTGTGGCCCTGTACGTTCTCCGGGACAGGCGGGAGGCCCTGGCGGCGGTGTACCTGATTTTCTGTATCTACCAGTTTAGTGCGGAGATGCTGTCTGGCGGGGCGGTTCAGTGGATGATGGTTCTGGTGCTGCCGCTGCTGCTTCGCTATCATGGGGAGAAAGGGCCGGGATGGAAATGGTTTTTCTATTGGTACTATCCGCTTCATACCACAATGCTGTTTCTGTTATCCTGGAAACTGGCTGTCTGAATTGGCTGTGTTTCCCAAAAGCAGGCAGGCATAACGGGATCGTCATGCCTGCCTGAAAGAACATCGCGTTTGGTTCCCTGGCTGCTGCCGGGGAACTTTTTTAGGCCTCTGCCGTCTCCCCGCAGAGCTTTGCGCCTGCCAGGGCCATGGCGAAGACAAACCAGAACATGCACATCACCCGCGGGTAATTCCAGAGGTAGTCCGCCAATCCGCAGACCATAGCTCCGCAGAGAGCCGCGCAGGCGGCGGCGGTAATGGTTCGGGCGGCGGAACTGCCGCAGTGCCGGACTGCATGGGCTGCCCGTTTGACGCCCCACAGAAGAGACCCTACAAGGCCGGTAATGCCCAGGATGCCCAGCTCGGCCCAGACTTGGAGATAGGTGTTATGGGAGTGGACAAAAGGCGTTCTGGCGTGATAGAGATTCAGCAGCTTTACGTAGCGCTGGACAGCGGCGGTGCCCAGGCCCGCGCCGCTGAGGGGCTGGCGGACAATGACATCCAGACCGGCCTTGAACAGCGGGAAGCGGCTGTTGGTGGAGGAATCGGAGGAATCAAAAATGGTGAGGATGCGGTTCCAGATGCTGGCGGGCAGGAAGGGAATTGCCAGCAGGCACAGGGCGAAAAAGAGGGGCATCAGCTTGGGCTTCCACAGGAAGACCATCACCACCATGGCGCAGGCAATGCCGATCCAGGCGGCACGGCAGTAAGTCATGCCCATAGCGGCGACGCCCAGAAGAAAGGCTCCGGAGGCCAGAAGCTTGGTGAACAGATGCTTGGAGCACAGAATCAGCGCCAGAGTCAAAGGAAGCAGCAGAAGCAGTACCTCCGCAAAGGTGTTGGGGTTGTCAAAGAAGGACATCACCCGGCTGGGCATATCGGCGTTCAGGTCCAAGTCCACATAGGACTCATTGACCTCCAGGCCGGAGAGGCGCTGGTAGATGCCGTACAGAGAGGAGATGGCCACACAGCCGGAGGCGCCTGCCGCCAGACGCTTCAGCTCCGCAGCCGAGCGGACAGCGCTGACGGTTACCAGAACGCAGAGGGCGGCAGAGAGATGGTAGATCAGAAACCGTACGGAGACATTCCGGGTCAGGGAGAAGACCACGCCCAGAATTACCGCCCCGAAAAACAGCAGAGGATAGAAGCCGATGCGTTCCACATCCAGCCGCCGGTCTCCCCGGCCCATAGCGCCGGCGTGAAGGAGAAGCAGCAGGGCCAGAAAGCCAAGGAGCGTGTAGGCGTTGTTCCAATACTCGTAGGGAATGATCCACAGCAGAAGAATCAGCCAGCTTTGGGCAACAGCGGTTTCATCGCCCAGGCGGAAGACCAGCTGGGCGAAAAAGCTGGATTCGAAGGCGTCTTCCAGTAGATGGTAGAAGGCTCGCAGCAGCCGCCCCGGCAGGTTCAGCAGCCAGGACAGCAGCCGGCAGGTCTGGCTGCCGGGCCAGGACCGGGCCACAGCGCCCTCCCGGCAAAGGGGCCGGAGGATGGCGCTTTCCTCAATTTGCCGGTTGCACCAGGCGCCCAGGCGGACAGCCAGCCGGTGCAGGGCGCTGTTCTGGTAGGCCGCAGCCAGGAGAAGCAGAAGATGGCAGAGATAGCTTTCTTTCAAAAGAGTCATGGCGGTCCTCTCAAATACGGTTTTTCAGGCGGTAGAGCTGCGTCAAAGTGAAAAAGTGTCCGCCCCGAATGAGGTTGGCGGCCATCTGCTTGTTGGGGCTGAGGCCGGTGGGGACCAGTTCCCGAATGGCCTTGGCCACGTCCGGCTGGCGGCAGAAGGCCTTCACGGCAGCCTGCCGCTGGCGGATGGATTTGGGGTTGTCCTTGGCGTATTCATTGCCCACGGCAATCAGCAGCCCCGCCCAGTTGGAGCTCTCCCGCCACTGGGGCCGGGCCTGCTCCAAACCGTACTTGGAAACCAATGCTTCCTTCCGCTCCATGAAGTTGGCAAAGACCTGCGGAAAGTTTTGCATGTAATGGTGGGTGGCGGAGGCGCTGTGCAGGAAATAGCGGTACAGGGGCTGGTCTGTTACCGCCAGGGTTCCGGCGTGGCAGAAGTACTCCAGCACAAAAAGCTCGTCCTCCAGATAGGGGCCGTCAAAGGTGATTTGGGCCTTGCGGATAATGTCTGCGGAAAAGAGGTAACAGACGCTGTAGCCGTTGAACACCGGCTGGGTGAGCCGGTCTCCCAGCAGGGGATAGATCAGCTTTTCCCGAATTTCCTCCCGGCCCAATACACCGGCGGGAAGCTGGCTTTGCACGTCGTGCTTGCCGTTGGCGTAAAGGTAGGTCAGGCCGCAGGCCGCCGTGTCCGCGCCGGAGAGCTGCCGGAGGTTCCACAGGGTCTCCAAAGCTTGGTATTCATAGCAGTCATCTGCGTCCAGAAAGGTGATGGCCTCTCCCTTGGCCTCGCGCAGCCCCAGGTTGCGGGCCTCGCTGACGCCCTGGTTTTTCTTCCGATGGAAGACCCGAACCCGGCTGTCCTTCCCGGCAAACTGGTCACACAAAGCGGGGGAGCCGTCGGTACAGCCGTCGTCCACCAGCAGCAGCTCCCAATCGGAAAAGGTCTGGCGGGTCAGACTGTCAAAGCACCGGTGGAGAAATTTCTCCGACTGGTAGACAGGGACAATGACAGAGATACTGGGCATAGATAAACCTCCAGAAAAAATGGGGCAGAACAGCCTGCGAGGACCTTCCCGCAGGAAAGTCCCCGTCCACGGCTGCAGGATACAGCCATTGTACCTCAATTTTTACAAAAGGTCAACGCTTTTCCCTGATGTGCGGAGACTCATCGGCGGTCTCCACAAAAAGATCCTCTGCCTGCTGCTGTGCCTCCAGAAGCTGCTGGCGCAGACGTGACAGCGTCTGTTCCGTGTCGGTAATGGTATTGAAGAGCAGCAGGTATTCTTTAGGAATTTCAGTCATAGCAGTCTTCCTTTCTCCGCAAAACACAAAATGTAGATGGTGACTATGGGTATCATACACAAGATTCTGAAAAATTGCTGTCAGAATCTGTCGAAGTGCTCTGAAAAAGAAAAAATCAAACGGGTCTTTGGAGAAGCCTGGAAAAGGGCGGCGCTCTGCAAAGGAGAACGGCGTTTTCCGGCGAATTTCCAGGAAACGCGGCGCCGGGCGGATTCGGATTCCGCAGCTTTGCGGAAACAATTTTCTCTGGCGAAAAGCGGGAAATCTTGACGGAGCGGAACGGGATAGAGTATTCTTAATGCAGAAAAAGAACCGGGTGCTGCCAGCTTGCCGGAGCCCCGGGGGACAGGAGGGCCTTATGCCGGAAAATGAAACCCGAACCAGACGGGAATTGGACGCCGCCCTGCGGGAGCTGCTGCGGGAGGGGAAGCCGCTGGCCCAGCTTCGCGTCCGGGAGCTGACGGAACGATGCGGACTCCGGCGGCAGTCCTTCTATTATCACTTCCTGGATGTATACGATCTCTTTGACTGGTCCGTCCGGCGGGAGCGGGAATGCCTTCTGGCCCTGCAGGAAGAGTGCCTGACCTGGGGACAATGCGTGCTGGTGCTTCTGGACCGGGCGGCGGAAGAGCGGACCTTTTATCAGGCGGTGCTGGAGCGCCGGGGCCGGTTGGGACTGCGGGAGATGATTCCCCTTTCCGGAATGCTGGAGACCGTACAGCGCTATTATCAGGCCCGGAGCGGACAGCCCTCGGCCCCGGAGGAGGACCGGCGGAACCGGCGGTGCGCGGAGACGGTTTTACTCTCCCTGCTGGAGGGCTGGCTCCAGGGAGACTTGGAGATGGACGCGCGGGAGGCGGTGGAGGCCTTGCGTCAGGCTGTGGAACGAGGCGTGGCAGGCGCCGTCTGGCAGACGCTGCTGGAACGCGGCGAGAGAATTTTTTAGACAGTGCGTCCGAGAGAGGGCGGGGATTTCCCCGCTCTCTTTTTTTGTTTTCCGCAAAGGGGGAAGACAGCATATTTTGACAATTGTTACAATTATGTCCAAAAACAGACGCTTTTCGACCTTCTGTCTCTTTGGCAAAACAGACCGCCCATTTATAATTCAGACCGTAACAGGAGTGATGTTGTGAAAAAAGTCTGCTACACCGTGGTACTGCAAAGCCAGTTGGGCCCCCGGGCCGGCGAACTGCTTTTAATGGAGGACACCCAGGCGGTTTCCGGCGAGCTGTGCCTCCTGGGACGGCGGAACCGGTTCTCCGGCAGCGTTCTGCAAAGCGGGGAAAAGTACCTGATTTCAGGCGCTTTGCGTTCCCGCGTGGACAAGGTGCCCTATGATGCCATTTTCACCGTCCGCCAGGGGCGTCTCTGCGGAGGCCTGGTAACCCGTCATGGCTGCTGGGACCTCACCGGCGTAGAGGTGCCGTCCTCCGCCCAGAAGGCGGAACCGTCTGCGGCGGCGGGAGGCTGAACAACCGGTTCTCTGGCACTTCATAAACCGAAGAAATTGGCGGATTTTTCCAAAAATTCGCCGGATTTGTCATGCAAAAATAACCGAAACTGGGAGGGGGCAGCGGCTGTGGAAGAGAGAAATCTTCGCCTGGATGAAGGCAGCCTGCGCCGTCTTCTGGAGCGGGAGCAGACGGGGCCAGAGGCTCTGGCCCTCCGCTTGGCCTGGTTGGGAGGCCTGACCCGAGAGGAAATGGCCGCGCTCACCTGGGAGCAGGTCTCCTTTCTGGATGACCGTCTGGAGCTGCCGGACCGCATGGTTCCCTTGAACCCGGAGCTGCGGAACTTCCTCTGGCGGCTTCGGGAGGCCCGGGAAACCGCCGGAGAGGAAGAACCGCATGTCCTTCTCTCTTCCCGGGAGCGCAAACCTCTGCGGCTGGAGTCCATTTCCCGGATGGCCCGGCAGGCGCTGGACCGGAACGGAATGCCGGACATCCGTCTCTTGGATTTGCGCTATGACTGGATACTCCGCCGTCTGGACGAGCTGGACTGGCCGGAGGTGGCGCGGATCAGCGGCATGGGGGTGGCCAGTCTTCAAGTGCGCTTTGCCTCCAGCGCTCCCGCCCGGAAAACGCCGAAGCCTCCGGCGGTTCAGGTGGATGAATTTAAATTGTGGAAGCTTCTTCAGCTGGAGCAGGGGACCCCGGCGGGGCTGGCCCTGTGGCTGGCGTGGCAGATGGGCCTTCAGGCTCAGGAGATTGCCGCCCTGACCTGGGAGCAGGTGGATTTTGAGCAAAACCGCCTCTGTCTTCCGGGCCGGCGGGTAGCTTTGACCAGCACCGTCCGCCGTCTTCTGGAGGAGACGGAAACGCGGCGCACGGAGGACCCGCATGTCCTTCTGACCGAGCATTCCCGCAGTCCCCTGGACCTGTCCCGGCTGTCCCGGATGACCCGGGCGGCCCTCATCCGGGGCGGTTTGGAGCGGGCCAGCCTCCGGGACCTGCGGAAGGATGACGGCCGGGAGGCCGGGGACCAGCTGCTGCTTCAGCAGGCGGCGGAACAAGGCGCGATCTCCCGGGGGGATGTGTCGGAGCTTCTGGGGCTGTCCAAGACGGCCGCCTATAGCCGCCTGCGCCGCCTGACGGAACAAAAGCGTCTGATTCGCGTAGGCGGAAAGTATTACCTGCCGGGGACAGTGGTGCCGCCGGAGCGCCATCGGGAAGCCATTGTCGAGTACCTGACACAGGCGGGATTTGCGTACCGGCAGGACATTGTAAAGCTGCTCCACATCCAGCCAAAACAGTGTACGCTGGTGCTGCGGCACATGGTGGAAGACGGGGAACTGGTGCAGCTGGGACAGAAATATTACCTTCCCCAACAGCAGGAGCGGAAGGCGGAATAAGCGTGTGCGGAATGGAGAATCCAGGCATTTTGGGGAGGGCTGCGGGCCCTCTCTTTTTCTGTCCAAAAATGGGAAAATCTGGGTGATGTTATTCCGGGAAAGCAAATCGCCCCAATGGATTGGACGGCGGATATCAGTTCGGTTAAAAGGCCGCCAAAAGCCTTGCCAGGGGGATTTTTTCCTGTTAGATTGCAGGTGCGGACGGCGGATGGAAGGGGAACCCATTCCAGGCTTGATGTGGGATCGGCTAGCCCCGACACGAATCCTGGAGGGGCGGACCCGGAGATCCGGACGG
>JAAWLO010000060.1 GCA_022797935.1 Oscillibacter sp.
CCCAGCATATGGCCGGTCATGGACTTGGTGGAGCTGACCGCCAGCTTGTAGGCGTGGTCTCCGAATACCGTTTTGATGGCGGCAGTTTCCCCGGCGTCGTTGAGGTGCGTGGAGGTGCCGTGGGCGTTGATATAGTCCACTTCCTCCGGCTTCACGCCGCCGTCTGCCAGAGCTATGGCCATAGCCTCTGCGCCGCCGCTGCCGTCGGGCCGGGGGGCCGTCATGTGATAGGCGTCGCAGGTGGCGCCGTAGCCCACAATCTCGGCGTAAATCTCCGCGCCCCGGGCAAGGGCATGCTCCAGTTCCTCCAGCAGGAGCACACCCGCGCCCTCACCCATAACAAAGCCATTGCGCTCTGCGTCAAAGGGAATGGAGGCCCGGCCGGGGTCCGTGCTCTGGGAAAGGGCCTTCATGGACGTGAAACCGCCCACGGCCAGCGGCGTCAGCGCCGCCTCGGTGCCTCCACAGAGCATGACCTCGGCATAGCCGTCCCGAATGTAGTGGAAGGCATCTCCCACGGCGTTGGCGCCTCCGGCACAGGCCGCCACCGGGCAGGTGCACATGCCCTGAAAACCGGTGTCAATAGCCACCCGTCCGGCAGCCATGTTGCAGATGCCGGTGGGGATGAAGAAGGGCGACACCCGGTCCCAGCCTCTGGCCAGACCCCGGTCGTGCTCCTCCTCCGTGATTCCAATCCCGCCAATGCCGCTGGAGACATTGACCCCGCAGCGCTTCGGGTTGGCCTTCTCCACCTGGAAGCTGCCGGAAGCCATAGCCTCCCGGGCTGCGGCCAGGGCAAACTGTGTAAACCGTCCCATCCGTTTTGCCTCGGGCTTGCCGAAGAGAGCGTCGGGTTCAAAGCCTTTGACTTCAGCGGCCAGCTGAACCTTCATGCCGGCGGGATCATACTGCGTAACCGGGCCAATTCCACACACCCCCGCACGCACGGCCCGCCAGGTCTCTGCGGCAGTCAGTCCCAGAGGCGTAACCGCTCCGAAACCGGTGATAACGACTCTGCGTCGTTCCATGATAAAACCTCCATTCAGCAGGAAACACTTCGATTCCTTTACATTGCCATGCCGCCGTCCACCGCCAGAACCTGGCCGGTGATGTAGGCGGCGCCGTCGCTGGCCAGGAAGGCCACCGCCTTCGCCACCTCCTCCGGGCTGCCCAGGCGGCCCATGGGAATGCTCCCCTGGGCGGCGGCCCGGGCCGCTTCCGGCAGAACCGCCGTCATATCCGTCTCGATAAAGCCCGGAGCCACTGCGTTCACGGTAATCCCCCGGGTGGCCAGCTCCTTCGCCAGGGATTTCGTCATGCCGATCACGCCCGCCTTGCTGGCGGCGTAGTTCACCTGTCCGGCGTTGCCCCGGAGTGCCACCACACTGCTCAAATTCACAATCCGGCCATAGCGCCGCTTCAGCATCAGGCGGCTGACGGCCTTCATGCACAGGAAGGTCCCTTTCAGATTGGCGGCAATTACCGTGTCAAAGTCCTCTTCGCTCATGCGCATCACCAGATTGTCCCGGGTGACGCCGGCGTTGTTCACCAGAATGTCAATCTGACCGAAAGCCGCTGTGGCCGCGCCGGTCAGACCATTCACCTGCGCACTGTCCGACACGTCGCAGTGCACAGCCAGGGCTTTAGCCCCCAGGGCCTCCACCGCCTGTGCGGTCTCCTGTGCCGCCGCCTCGTTTCCGGCATAGCAGAGGACCACGTTGGCCCCGCCTCTGGCCAGCTCCAAACAGACTGCCCGGCCAATGCCCCGGCTACCGCCGGTGACAATGGCGGTCTTTCCCTCGAAATTCATCATCCGTTCTCCTTCTGCGCCCGCTCCACAGCGGCGCGGGTTCTGGCTTCCTGTTCCCGTTCTTTCTTGGCAGCCGCTTTTTCCAGCGTCTCCGCAAGGCCCTCCACGTCCGCCGCCGTCTCCACGGCGCAGACCGGCGTATCCGGCACAATCTTTTTGGCAAAGCCGCTGAGGACCTTGCCGGGGCCGATCTCCACCAGGATGTCCACGTAGTTTACGCCCAGGTTCCGGATGCTTTGCTCCATGTAGACACTGCTCTGGACCTGCCGGACCAGCAGACCCGGAATATCCGCCTTCGGACCGGCCGGCGCGTCACCGAGGCAGTTAAACAGCACCGGAATCTGCGGCTCCCCGAAGGAAACCGTTTGAAAATAGGTGCGCAGGGCATTCCCCGCCGGGGCCATCAGCGGCGTGTGGAAGGGTCCGCTGACCTTCAGGGGCAGGCAGCGCTTCGCGCCCTTTTCCTTGGCCAGAGCGGCCGCTTTTTCCACTGCGGCTTTGTCGCCGCCAATGACCAGCTGGCCGGGGCAGTTGTAATTGGCAATGACCGCCACGCCCAGGTCTGCCGCCGCCTCGCAGGCAGCCAGCAGGGGTTCCTCCTCCAGGCCCAGCACGGCCATCATGGCGCTGTCGCGTCCCGCCGCCGCCTCTTCCATAGCCTTCCCCCGGAAGGCCACCATACCCACGGCGGTTTTTGCGTCAAACACCCCCGCCGCGTGCAGGGCGGAGTACTCCCCCAGGGACAGCCCCGCTGCCGCAGAGGGGACGATGCCCCGTTCCTTCAGCACCGCCGTCAGCCCGGCGGCAAAGGCCACCATGCAGGCCTGCGTATAGCGGGTCTGGTTCAGAATGCCGTCAGGGTCCTGAAAGCAAGTGGTTTTCAGGTCAAAATCCACTTCCGCCTGGGCTTCGTCAAACACCTGCCGGAAGGCGGGGTACGCCTCATACAGGTCCGCCCCCATACCGGAATGCTGGCTGCCCTGACCGGCGTATAAGAAACCGAGCTTCATGGCGCGGTCCTCCATTCGTTTAAAATCTGGTCCATCTGTTCCTTCACTGTGGAAAGGCGGTTTACCTCCCCGGCATTGGCTCCGCAGAAGAAGAGACCGTTTTCCCAGTCCCCTTCCACCGCCGCAATCAGCGCCTTGGAAATGCAATAGGGGGCCGTCTTGCAGTCACAGGCGGCAAGACAGCGGTCGCAGCGGGTAATCTTCGGCTGTGTGCCGGCCTCCACCCGCCGGATCAAAGGACTTTGCAGCGCCCGGCCCGGCATCCCCACAGGGCTTTGCACAATGGTAATATCCTCTGCCCGGGCCTTCCGCAGGGTCTCCTTAAAGCCGGAGCTGGCGTCGCACTCCTCCGTGGCAATAAACCGGGTGGCAAACTGGGCTCCGGCGGCTCCCTGGTCCATCAGACGCCGCATCTCTCCCCCGTTCTTCACCCCTCCGGCCACAAAAACCGGAATGTCCCGTCCGTACTTCTCCCGGAAAGGGGTCAGGGATTCCAGCACCTCGCCCAACAGGGCCGCAAGAGACCTGGGCCGTCCCGCCTGGGCCTCCCGGGCCTCTTCCGGGGAGAACCCCAGATGGCCGCCCGCCAGAGGACCTTCCAGAACCACAAAGTCCGGAACCCGGTGATAGCGCCGGTCCCAGAGCTTGCAGAGCAGCGCCGCCGTGCGGCCTCCGCTGACCACCGGGGCCAGCGCCGCATCCGCGTTTTCCGCCTCCTCCGCCAGGGCGGGCAGGTCCTTGGGCAGTCCCGCGCCGCAGACCACCGCGTCCACCCCCGCCCGAAGCGCCGTGCGAACGCTGTCGGCGTATTGGGCGGCTGCTACCATCACATTGACGGCAATCAGGCCCGTGCCCTTCGCCAATTCCTTGGCCCGTCCGATCTGGCGGGTCAGAGCCCGGAGATTGGCCGCCCGTGCATCCCGCTGAAAATCCGGCTCCCGAAAGCCGCAGAACGCGGCGGAAAGGGTTCCCATACCGCCCTGGGCGGCCACAGCTCCCGCCAGCCGTTCCAGACTGACGCCAATGCCCATGCCCCCCTGCAAAATGGGAACCGGCAGGGTTTTACCCCGCAAAATCACCGCCATTCCCGGTTCACCGACTCCAGAACGGCCTTCCCTTCCGTATACAGCTCCTCCAGAATCTGGCGGACAGGCCGGATTTCCCGCAGCATCCCGGCCACCTGGCCCATCATGACGCTGCCGGTCTCCACGTCGCCTTCCAGCACAGCCCGGCGCAGTCCGCCCATGGTCACCGTCTCCAGCTCCTCCAGGGAGGCGTTCCGCTTCTCCAGAGCCAGATATTCCCGGGCCATCTTGTTCTTCAGCACCCGCACCGGTCCGCCAATGGAACGGCCTGTGACCGTGGTGTCGCTGTCCTTGGCCTTCAGCACAGCCTGCTTGTAGTTCTCATGCACGGGGCATTCCTCACTGGCCAGCAGGCAGGTGCCCACCTGCACGCCGCAGGCCCCCAGGGCGAAGGCCGCCGCCATCTGCCGTCCGCTGGCAATGCCGCCGGCGGCAATCACCGGCACATCCACCGCGTCTATGACCTGCGGCACCAGGGCCATGGTGGTCATCTCCCCCACGTGGCCCCCGGATTCCGTGCCCTCAGCGATAAAGGCGTCCACACCGTAACGGCTCAGCCGCTTGGCCAGCACCGCCGCCGCCACAACGGGAATCACCTTGATGCCGGCTTCCTTCCAGGCCGGGACATACTTGCCGGGATTTCCCGCGCCGGTGGTGACCACTTTGATTCCCTCGTCCAAAATCACCTGGGCGATATCGTCGGCACAGGGACTCATCAGCATCAGGTTCACGCCGAAGGGCTTGTCCGTCCGCTCTCTGGCCTGACGGATTTCCTGCCGGACCCGGTCCGCGTCCCAGGCGCCGGTGGCAATCATGCCCAAGGCGCCGGCGTTGGAGCAGGCGGCGGCAAAGGCGCCGGTGGCGATATTGGCCATACCGCCTTGAATAATGGGATATTCCACTCCCAGGATCTCATTTAACTTTTTCAAAATTCCTAACTCCTGACTTCGAAATGTCCGCTGGCTTACGCGAATTCAATCAAGCAGCTGCCCCAGGTCAGGCCGCCGCCGAAGCCCACGGCCAGCACCCGGCTTCCGGGTCCTACCTTCCTCTGCTCCTGGAGCTCTCCCAGTACCAGGGGAATGCTGGCGGCGGAGGTGTTGCCGTATTCCGCTATGTTCTTGTAATATTTTTCGGCGGGGATATGGTATTTCCGCACCGCCAAATCAATAATCCGGGCGTTGGCCTGATGAAAGACAAAGAAGTCCACGTCTTCCACCGTCTGGCCGGTCTTTTTCAGCACCTGATCGATACACCAGGGCACCGCTTCCACGGCAAACTTGAAGACCTTCGTGCCCTCCATGGAAATGTAGCTGTGTCCGCCGCTCTCCACTCCGGGAAGGCACAGCAGCTCACCGCTGCCGTGGCAGCCCATGACGGCGGAAATAGAAGGCCAGCCCTCCCGGCACTCCACCACAGCGGCGCCCGCTCCGTCTCCGAAGAGGATGCAGGTCCCCCGGTCCTCCCAATTGATGACCCGGCTCAGGTTCTCCGCCCCCACCACCAGACCAAACTTCCGGGGCGAGGCGTTCAGCAGGCATTCCATGGTATGAAGCGCAAAGAGAAAGCCCGTACAGGCGGCGTTGAGGTCAAAGCAGGGAATGTCCTCCGGCAAACCCAGATCCTTCTGAAGGCCGCAGGCTGCCGATGGAACCAGGTTCTCCTGGGTCACCGTGGCTACAATGCAGGCCCCAATCTGATCCGGCGTCACACCGGCCCGCTCCAGGGCCTTTTGGGCGGCCTCCGCCGTGAGGACGGAGATGGACTCCCCCTCCGCGCAGTGCCGGCGGCGCTGGATGCCCGTGCGGGAGGTAATCCATTCGTCGTTGGTCTCCACCAGGGCGGCCAGGTCCTGGTTGGTCACCGTCTTGGAAGGCACGGCCATTCCGGCTCCTCGAATTTTGATTCCGTTCATGGCTCCACCTTCCCGGGCACACCCAGTTTTCTGAATTTTTTATACCGGCCTGCCGCCAGATTCTGTCCGCTCTCCTTCAGCAGGGCGGACAGATGGTATTCCAGCGCCCGGTCCACCTCCCGGATAGCCTGCACGGGATTGCAGTGAGCTCCGCCAGCAGGCTCCGGGATGACGCCGTCCGTCACACCCAGGGCCAGCAGATCCGGCGCGGTAAGCTTCATCAGGCCGCAGGCCTCTTCATGACGGGAGGCGTCCCGCCAGAGGATCGAGGCAAAGCCCTCCGGAGAGAGAATGGCGTAGACTGCGTTTTCCAGCATCAGCACCCGGTTCGCCACCCCCAGAGCCAGCGCGCCGCCGCTGTTGCCCTCACCGGTGATAACGGCAATCACGGGCACCGTCAGGCGGCTCATCTCCAGCAGGTTTCGGGCAATAGCCTCTCCCTGGCCACGGGCCTCGGCCTCCAGGCCGGGATAGGCCCCTGAGGTATCAATCAGCGTTATAACCGGACGGCGGAATTTCTCCGCCTGCTTCATCAGCCGCAGGGCTTTGCGGTACCCCTCGGGGCTGGGCATTCCGAAGTTGCAGCGGATGCTCTCTTCCGCCGTCTTGCCCTTTCGGGTGCCAATCACGGTGACGGGACGGCCGTGAAAGAGGGCCACGCCGCCCAGAATCGCCGGGTCCTCCCGGCAGAGGCGGTCGCCCTTCTGTTCAAAGAAATCGGTGAACAGTCCGTCAATGTAATCGGTAATATTGGGCCGCTGAGGGTGGCGGGCAATGGCTACCCGCTCTGCGGCACTTAATGGATTCATGGGCGGCCTCCCTTCTCATGGAGCCGCAGAAGCTGGGCCAGCGTCTCCCGCATCTGCGCCCGGGGAACCACGGCGTCTACAAAACCATGTTCTTCCTGGTACTCCGCCCGCTGGAACCCCTCGGGCAGGGTCTCGCCAATGGTCTGCTGAATCACCCGCGGGCCTGCAAAGCCAATCAGCGCCCCCGGTTCCGCCAAAATAATGTCTCCAAGAGAGGCAAAACTGGCTGTGACGCCGCCGGTAGTTGGGTCCGTCAGCACGGAGATGAACAGCAGGCCCTTTTCCGAAAACCGGGCCAGCGCGGCACTGGTTTTGGCCATCTGCATCAGGGAGAGAATCCCCTCCTGCATCCGGGCTCCGCCGCTGGCGGAAAAGAGAACCAGGGGCAAACGGTTCTTTCCGGCATATTCAATGGCCAGCGTGATTTTCTCGCCTACGGCGGCGCTCATGCTGCCCATGAAAAAGCGGCTGTCCAGCACGCCGGCCACACAGCGCCGCCCGCCAATGGTTCCCACGGCGGTGACAACAGCCTCTGTGAGGCCGGTTTTGCGTTGGGCGGCCCGCTGTTTTTCCAGATAGCCGGGAAAGCCCAGGGGATCGGCGGCCGGGAGCTTCGCGAAGAGCTCCCGGAAGCTGCCCGGGTCCAGCACGGTGCTCAGACGGTAATAGGCCCCTAGGGGGAAGTGATAGCCGCAGCAGGGACAGACGGAGAGATTCTCCGCCACCTCCTTCCGCTGGCTCTCCTGGCCGCACTTGGGGCAGGCGGTCAGCTTGTCACCGGGAATGTAATTGTCCCGGATCGCCTTCATGGCCAGCAGACGGGCCCGGCGTTTGGCAAAGATGGTACTCATACCTCATCCTCCCTCTCCCCTACCCGGCGGCTGAAATCCAGCAGCTCCGGCAGGTGCTCCTCCAGAAA
Organism: Oscillibacter sp.; assembly: GCA_022797935.1. Lineage (GTDB taxonomy): Bacteria > Bacillota > Clostridia > Oscillospirales > Oscillospiraceae > Oscillibacter. The sequence goes on from JAAWLO010000060.1 coordinate 7,549, forward strand.
AGCCGTGGTGCACCGGCCCCGGACAAACACGGGGTGAAACAGAATTTCATAGGAAAGCTCCGCGTTGGTGGGAAAGCCTTCCAACGTGAATTCCTCCAGGCAGCGGCGCATTTTGCGGATGGCCTCTAAACGGGTCGTCCCATGGGCCAGAACCTTGGCGGCCAGGGAGTCGTAATAAGGAGACAGGGTGCAGCCATTGTAAAGGCAGGAGTCCACTCGAACCCCCGCGCCGCCGGGAAAATGAAGAAACTCCACCTTTCCGGGACAAGGGCAGAAATCCCTCGACGGGTCCTCGGCGTTTACCCGGCACTCCAGGGCGCAGCCCTGAATCCGGACGTCCTCCTGCCTGAAATCCAGAGGCAGGCCGGAGGCAATCCGCAGCTGCTGGCGTACCAGGTCCACACCCGTGACCAGCTCCGTGACGCCGTGCTCTACCTGAATGCGGGTATTCATCTCCATGAAGTAGAAGTTCTCCCCATCCAACAGGAATTCCACAGTGCCCGCTCCCTCGTAGCCCACCGCCTCCGCCGCACGCACGGCGGCACGGCCCATGGCCTGCCGCAGCTCCAGGCTGAGTCCCGGGGCAGGGGCTTCCTCCAGCAGCTTCTGATTCCGCCGCTGGACAGAACAATCCCGGTCTCCCAGATAAACGGTATGTCCCTGGCGGTCCGCCAGAATCTGGACCTCTACATGCCGGGGCCGGAGAACCAGCTTTTCCAGATACATTTCGTCATTGCCGAAGCAGGCGGCAGCCTCTGCCTTCGCCCCGGCGTAAGCGGCGGGAAGATCTTTTCCGCTGCCGCAGCGGCGGATGCCCCGTCCGCCTCCGCCGGCGGAGGCCTTCAGCAGTACGGGATACCCCACGGCTTCCGCTGCCGCCAGGGCCTCTTCCACAGAGGAAACCGGGCCGTTAGACCCGGGGGTTACCGGCACGCCGGCAGAGCGCATCAGCTCCCGGGCGGCGGATTTGGACCCGGCCTTGCGGATGGCGTCGCCGGAGGGTCCGATAAAGGCCAGCCCGGCTGCGCCGCAGGCGTCGGAAAAGTCTGCGTTTTCGGACAGAAAACCGTAGCCGGGGTGAATGCCGTCGCAGCCGGTGGCCAGGGCCGCCGTCAGCAGGGCGTTCTGATTCAAATAGCTTTCTGCCGCCTGGGCGGGGCCAATGCACACCGCCTCCGTAGCCAACTGGACATGAAGCGCCTCGGCGTCGGCCTCCGAGTAGGCGGCCACGGTCTCAATCCCCAGCTCCCGGCAGGCCCGGAGAACCCGCAGGGCAATCTCCCCCCGGTTGGCAATCAACACCCGCTTCAGCATGGCGTATAGCGCATCAGCGCCTCGCCGAAGGCGGCCAGCTCCCCGTTGGCCTTCAGCACCTCGTCAATGACGCCGTCACAGGGGGCCGGGACCTCGATCATGGTCTTCATAGCCTCCAGGAGGCAGACGGTCTGTCCCTTTTTCACCGGTTCCCCCGGCTGGACGAAGGGGGGCTGTTCCGGGGCGGGGGCGGCGTAGAAGGTCCCCACCAGCGGCGCGGTAATCACCGTTTCACTCCCCTTCGCCGGCGCAGCCGGAGAGGCGGCAGGGGCGGCAGGGGCGGCAGCCATCGCCGCTGCGGCAGGCGCAGTCCCGGCAGCGCCGCCTTTCCCTAATTCTATGGTAAAATCCCCTCTGGACACCCGCAGCGTCTGCAGGCCGCTGGCGTCAAAGCGGGCAATCAAATCGTAAATTTCCTGGTTTGTCATAGTCGTTCCTTTCTGCGCCCCATCCCGTGGCTTCCAAGACAGGCGGTTCGCCATAAAAAGACCGTCCTCCCCTCCCCGCCGGATGCAGGCCGGACGGGGGGAGGAAACGGAATGGAGCGGACACCCGGTAAAATGCCGGTGCGGAATGTAGCGGAGGACTCAGGCCTTGTGGGCCTCCAGATACTTCACAATATCTCCCACGGTCTTCAGGCCTTCCACGTCGGCGTCGTCAATGGTGATGCCGCTGGCCTCTTCCAGAGCCATCACCAGCTCCACGGCAGCCAGGGAATCCGCGCCCAAATCGTCGGACAGGGAAGCCTCCATCGTCACCTGCTCCGCCTCGCAGCCCAGGGTCTCCACAATGATATCACGTACCTTCTCGAATTCCATTTGAAGTTCTCCTTGTTTGTCGAAATATCAATTATTTTAACTAAAAATTTTTAATTAAAATAATTGAACTTATTTTACACAGGCAGACTCTTCTTGTCAAGGAAAATTTTCTTGAAATTTCCGGATTGGGACTTTCTTTTTTTATGGACATCTTATATAATCAAGGGATATTCCCGCGGCATTTTACTGGGGCCCTGCCCCGCTTCTGGAGGAAACAGAATGAATATTATTATCGTAGGCGCCGGCAAAGTCGGTTCGGCGCTGACGCAGCAACTCTCTGCCGACGGTCACGATGTCACCGTCATTGACCAAAACCAGCGGCTGGTAGACAACATCATTAACATTTACGACGTCATGGGCGTCTGCGGCAACGGCGCGGTCCATGCCGTGCAGAAAGAGGCCGAGGTGGACAAGGCAGAACTGCTGATCGCCTCCACCTCCAGTGATGAGCTGAACATCCTGGCTTGTCTGGTGGCCAAAAAAATGGGCGCAAAACACACCATTGCCCGCATCCGCAACCCGGAGTACGAAAAGCAGCTCCGTTTCATGCGGGAAGAGCTGGGACTGTCCATGGTCATCAACCCCGAGCGGGCCGCCGCTCGGGAAATCGCCCGGGTCCTCCGCTTCCCCGCCGCCATGAAGGTAGAATCCTTCTCCAAGGGGCGGCTGGAACTGGTGGAATACCGCCTCCCTCCCGACTCCGCTCTGGATGGCCTCCAGCTGTCGGACTTGTACCGGAACATTCGGGTCCGGGTTCTCATCTGCGCCGTGGCACGGAAGGGAGAGACCATTATCCCCTCCGGCGACTTCATCCTTCGGGCCGGGGATAAAATCTATCTCACCTCCTCTCCCGACCAGCTGGCCCAGTTCTTCCGGCAGCTGGGGGTCTTCCGCTCCAAGGCCTCCACCGTCATGATTGTGGGCGCCAGCAAGATTTGTTACTATCTGACCAGCGACCTGCTGGCCATGGGCATGTCGGTGAAGATCATTGACCGGGACGAGCAGCGCTGCATTCAAATGGGCGAATCGCTGTCCAAGGCCCTGGTCATTGTGGGAGACGGCACCGACAGCGACCTGCTCCACGAGGAGGGCATCCAGCAGACTGACGCCTTCGTCGCCATCACTGGTATTGACGAGGCCAATATTCTCATGAGCATGTGCGCCGCCCGGGCGTCTGGGAACAACTGCAAAGTTGTGGCGAAAATCAACCGCAAATCCCTGGTGGATCTGGTGAGCAACGAGAGCATGATTGACAGCGTCATCTCCGCCCGCTCCACCACCACCGAGCTGATTGTTCAGTATGTCCGCGCCATGGAGAGCGCCTCCGCCGCCGCCCAGATCAAGACGCTCCACCGGCTGGTGGACGGCGCAGTGGAGGCCCTGGAGTTCAGCGTACCGGCGGATGTGCCCTTTATCGGCGTGCCGCTGAAGGACCTGCGCCTGCGCAATGGGCTGCTGCTGGCAGGCATTGTCCGCCAGAATGGCAAGATCGTCATTCCCTCCGGCAACGACGCCATCAACCTGGGGGATGATGTCATCATTGTCACCACCGATACCTCCCTCCAGGATATTCACGATATCATTCAGTAAAAGGCGGCGATTTCTCTTGAATTATCAAATGATTGGCTTCGTCCTCGGACGGCTTCTCTGGACGGAGGCGGCGCTCCTCCTCCTCCCCTGTCTGACCGCGCTGCTGTGCAGCGAGTCCCCCTTCCCATTTCTCCTTCCGGCCGTCCTGCTGGTTCTGGCGGGCCTGCTTCTGAGCCGGAAGAAGCCTGCGCAAACCGCGCTGTTTGCCCGGGACGGCTTTGCCGTGGTGGCCCTGGCGTGGATTCTGATGTCCGCCTTCGGGGCAATTCCCTTTGTGCTCTCCCAAGACATTCCCCATTATGTGGACGCTTTTTTTGAAACCGTTTCCGGCTTCACCACCACCGGCGCGTCCATTCTCACGGCGGTGGAACCCCTCACCCGCAGCGGCCTCTTCTGGCGGAGCTTCACCCACTGGGTGGGCGGCATGGGCGTGCTGGTGTTCCTCATGGCGGTACTGCCCATGACCGACGGCCACGGGATGCACATCCTCCGGGCGGAAATGCCGGGTCCCTCGGTGGGCAAGCTGGTCAGCCGCATGAGCGACACGGCCAAGATTCTCTACAGCATCTATCTGGTGATGACCATTGTGGAAATCATTCTGCTGCTCCTGGGCGGAATGTCCTTCTTCGACGCCTGTATCCACTCCTTCGGCTCCGCGGGCACCGGCGGCTTCAGCAGCCGGAACCTCAGCGTGGGCGCCTATGACAACGCCTACTTCGATATTGTGATCGGCATTTTCATTCTGCTTTTCGGTGTGAACTTCAACCTCTATTATTTCCTCCTGGTCCGGCGCTTCCGGGACGTGCTTCACTCCGAGGAGCTGTGGGCCTATCTGGGCATTGTGGCGGCTTCCGTGCTGGCTATCGCGGTCAACATCTATCACATCTATCAATCCGTGGGCACCAGCCTTCGCCACGCCTTCTTCCAGGTGGCCTCCATCATCACCACCACCGGTTACGCCACGGCGGACTTCAACCTCTGGCCCACCTTCTCCAAGGGGATTCTGGTGGTTCTGATGTTCGTGGGCGCCTGTGCCGGGTCCACCGGCGGCGGCATCAAGGTGGCCCGGATTGTCATTCTGGCCAAGACCTCCTGGGGCGACATGCGGAAGATGCTCCACCCCAACGCCATCACCACCACCCGCTTCGAGGGCAAGGCCCTGACGGACAAACACATCCGCAGCGTGCATCTCTTTATCACGGTCTACCTACTGGTATTTACGGCCTCCTTCCTGCTGCTGAGTCTGGAGCAGTTTGACCTGGTAACCACCTTCACCGCTTTGTCGGCCTGCATCAACAACATTGGCCCGGGCCTGGAGATGGTGGGACCGACAGGAAATTTTTCTCAGTTCTCCTACTGGTCCAAGCTGCTGCTGTCCTTTGACATGCTGGTGGGACGGCTGGAGATTTTCCCCATGCTGCTGCTGTTCGCGCCCTCTATCTGGGAGCGGCGGCGGAATGTCCGGCGGACGTAAGGCGCAGCGCGTGCAGACTTTTGAGCGCATGATTCCAATCTGATCGGCAAACGGGGCCCGGGGCGTATGCCTCGGGCCTTTTTCTTTCACACAAAAGCACACGGCAGGACAGAGTAAAACCATGCCGCAGGCAAAAAAAAGACCGCCTCCCCGGAGACGGTCTTTCTTTCCTATGGAACACAATGGTTTTTGGGGGAAAATTCATACGATTTTCCGCAGCGGCAGGTTATGTTCCTCCAACAAACAGCTGATTACATCTCTTCGTGTGACAATTCCGATAAAACTGTTCAAATCATCCACAACCGGGACAAAATTCTGCTGTGTGGCGCTTTCCATCAACTCCTTCAAAGAAGCGGTAATTCGGACGGGAGGTGCGGGCTTCACGAGATCGCGGACCCGAAGCCGTTCCAGGTCCTTCAGAGAACAGGGACAGGGCGCGTCCCGCTCCGGCAGAAGATGCCAGAGAAAATCTCCCTCGCTGACCGTGCCCACATACTGGCCTTGGCGGGTAATCACCGGGACTGCCGTATAGCCATGGTGGCGAAGCTTTTCCAAACCCTGACGCATGGTATTGTCCTCATAGAGGTATGCAACGCTGTGTTTGGGCTTCAGAAAATAAGCAATATTCACGCTTGTGCCTCATTTCTGTATGGCGGGCGGGCCGCCTGTTCATGGTGGCTGCTTCTATTTATAATATACAGGAACGGGCATGGAAATTGATGAACAGTTTGTGAAGTTTATCCATTTCTTTTGAAAAGATTCTCCGGCGTCTGGCCGCCTCTCAGGACCCGCTCTTTTCGGGCAGACAGAAGGAAAAACCGGCGTTCCGCCTCAGCCGTCGTAATCCAGATACGCGCCCTTCATGGGAGATGCCGCCAAATCAGAGAACAGACGCAGAACTCCCCGCCGGTACTTGGCCGGCTTGGGCCGCCAGCGCCGCTTCCGCTCCTCCAGAATGGCCTCCATTTCCTCCGGAGTCTTTCGCTCTCCCTTCACTCCGACAATAGCCAAAATCCGCTGCTTCACATCCAGCTGAATCAAATCCCCCTCTTCTACCAGCGCAATGGGACCTCCCGCCTGTGCCTCGGGGGAGCAGTGTCCAATCACCGGCCCTGTGGACGCGCCGGAGAACCGTCCGTCCGTAATCAGGGCTATGCTCCGGCCTAATTCCTTGTCGGAAGAAATGGCCTCGGAGGTGTAGAACATCTCCGGCATTCCGGAACCCTTGGGGCCTTCATAGCGGATGAACACCGCGTCGCCGGGCTGGACCCGGTGGTGCAGAACCGCGTCAATACACGCCTCCTCACTGTCGAAGGGCCGGGCAGTAAGAACAGCGGAAAACATCTCCTTCGGGCAGGCCGTGTGCTTGATGACCGCGCCCTCCGGGGCCAGATTCCCCTTCAGCACGGCAATGGAGCCGTCGGTGCCAATGGCCTCGTCATAGGGCCGGATGATATCCGCCCGGGTCAGGGACAGACCGTATTTCCGGTTGGCCTCCTCCAGCCAGTGCTGGCAGCGGTCATAGAAGCCCGTCCGCTTCAGCTCCTCCAGATTCTCCCCCAGGGTCTTGCCGGTAACGGTCATGACATCCAGATGCAGAACCTGTTTGATCTCCTCCATAATAGCCGGAACGCCCCCGGCATAGTAGAAAAACTCGGCGGGCCAGCGTCCGGCGGGACGAATATCCAGCAGGTAGTGGGCTCCCCGGTGCAGGCGGTCAAAGGTATCGCCCGTGATTTCAATGCCGAATTCATGAGCAATGGCGGGAATGTGCAACAGGCAGTTGGTGGACCCGGAGATGGCGGCATGAACCAGAATGGCATTTTCAAAGCTCTCCAGCGTAACCATTTCCTGGGGGCGCATGTGGTCCTTCCCTGCCAGTTCCACCGCCCGTTTCCCGGCATTTCGTGCATACTCCAGAAGGTCCGGACTGGTAGCAGGCAGCAGCGCACTGCCGGGCAGCGTCAGGCCCAGAGCCTCCGCCATAATCTGCATGGTAGAGGCCGTGCCGATAAAGGAACAGGCGCCGCAGCTGGGGCAGGCATTGTGCTTGGCCCAGTCCAGCTTCTCCTGGTCGATCTCCCCCCGCTGGAACTTGGCCGAGTACATGCCCAGCTGTTCCAGCGTCAGCAGTTCCGGCCCTGCGGCCATGGTGCCGCCGGTGACGACCACCGAGGGAATGTTCACCCGTGCCAGACCCATCAGCATGCCGGGCAGTCCCTTGTCGCAGCTGGCGGCAAAAACTCCGGCGTCAAAGGGAGTGGCATTGGCCTGAATTTCAATCAGGTTGGCAATCATCTCCCGGCTGGCCAGGGAGAAGTTGATGCCGTCTGTCCCCTGGCTCTCCCCATCACACATATCAGTGCAGAAATACCGCGCGCCGTATCCTCCGGCTCCGGCAGCGCCGGCCCGCGCGGCCTCCACCAGCCGGTCCAGGTGGCCGGAACCGGGATGGCTGTCCCCAAAGGTACTGGCAATATAAATCTGCGGCTTGGACAGGTCCTCCGGCTTCCAGCCGGTCCCCAGACGAAGGGGGTCCATTTCCGGGGCAAGCTGGCGCATTTTCTGACTGGTCAACATTGGCCTCATTCCTTTCTTTTCCACTCAAATCCGGCGCAAACGCAAGGCGCACAGGAGATTAAATTCTTCAGACAACTCTATCGTAACATACGACGTCATATGTTACAAGTGGTGATTCTCGCCAATTTTCCATCCGTTTTTTGTATGATACTCTAAAGTCTGTTTTAAAACCGTCAAAACGCCGTCTAGGGGTATCTGCTTCCGTCAGGACTGCGTTGATTGGACTGGAAATCCGTCAGGATTCCTGCGTTCAATCGCCTTGCCTGACGAAAAAATCTATCCCTATCCGGTATTCCGCCGGTTTGAAAACAGACTCCAGCCATCGTGCAAAATCTGTCCGACTTCATTTTTTCCCTCATCCGCGCCGTGGGCCTGATCCTGCTGGGCTACGGCATCCTCCAGGTGGGTCTGTCCTTCCAGTCCCATGACCCCTCCCAGTGCTCCAACGGCATTCTCACTATCGCGGGCGGCATTGTGATAACTTTTACGAAGGAAATCCTCCTTTTGATTATGGGATGAGCCGGAAAAGCGAGAAGAATCTATGACCTATGAAAACTTTTTCGCCCGTGTCAAGGAACTGGTCCTCAACTGCAGGACGGAGGCCATTTCCCGCTGTCGGGACTTCGCGGCGGAATCTGTGGACTCGATCGGGAAAAATCCTGCAACGAGGTAAAAACGATAGAGAGGTTTTGTCTCTCTAGCTGATACTTCTAAAGCTGTTGTCAAGGAGGAATTTGAGATTTTTGATTTTTTCCTTACCAACAAGAAAAAGCGGCTGATCCAGGAGCAGAAAGAGCAGGAGCGCA
>JAAWLO010000061.1 GCA_022797935.1 Oscillibacter sp.
TGTCCATTGGTAGCCGATGCCGTAGATTGTTTTGATATAGGTATCTCCCTCCGCCTCGATCTTCCCACGGATGCGGCTGATGGAGGTGGTCAGGGTGTGTTCGTCCACAAATCTTTCATCCACATCCCACAGCCGTTCCAGAAGCCGCTGGCGGGTCAGGACCTGTCTGGGATTTTTGCAGAACAGGTACAGCATTTTGTACTCCATGGGAGAGAGGGCAAGGGGTCTTCCGTTCAAGGAGGCGGCCTGCTCCGAGAAGTCCAGAAACAGCCTGCCGTCGTCGTAGAGGTCTCTTGCCGGTTTGTGGTGCTCCAGCATGGCAAACATGGCGCGAATCTTCCTCTGCAGGGCCTCGATGGAAAAGGGCTTGGTGATGTAATCCACCGCTCCCGCCTCATAGCCCCGGAGCTGGTCGCGCTCCTGGTCGTTGGCAGTCAGGAAAATTACCACCGTATCCGGGTGCTCCGGTTTCATCCGCCTGCACAGGTCGTAGCCGTTCCCGTCCGGCAGATTGATGTCCAGCAGCACAAGGCCGAATTCCGTCCCGGCCAGCAGATTGGAAGCGGTCTTGGCATTCAGGGCCGATGTGACCTCCCAGCCGTCCGAAGTCAGATTGTAGGCCAGGGTTTTATTCAAAAGGGTGTCGTCCTCAACAATCAGTATCCGTTTCATGGCTCATCCTCCTTTTTCCTGAAAGGCAGTATAGCAGAGAAATGTCCGCAAAATGTTACAAGAATCTCTTCTTTTCAAAAAATCTTTTTTACGGCTTCCATAGGCCTGCACGGCTGTAGGCATAACGAGCCATATAGCCAGCGCAGTTGAAAAGAATCCCATGGATTCTTTTCAGCGAACCGCAAAGCGGCTGTCCGCGCATAGCTTCATAAGAAACACAACTGCGTTGACTATATCCTGTGAAAAACAAATCTCATGGCGGAATTCAGCTTCCAAACAGAAGCCGGCCCGCCATGAGATTTCTTCTCTATTCCCTGTTCGTTTGATTCATTCTCGCCTCTTGAAAAGCGGCCGCGTATATTTCAGCCGAAACAGATCCAAACTGTTTTTCCTCCCATGTTGGTACAGCCGTCCACTGGCCGTCCATGCTGTTGTACCCGGCGATCATCGTTCCGTTTTCGTCATAAATATTCGCGGTTGTCTGGTGAAAGCCTACCGTGACGTCTGCAAAGTAGAGCGGTTCCGCTAAACAGAGAACATGATTCTCGATCACCCCATTCGCAAACGGGTGGTCCTTTATGAAAGCGGATACGCGGGCAGCCGCAGCATCGCGCTCCGGCGAAACATACGTCTTTGTATAAGCCGCCGCAAAGTCCACATAGCCGCTCTGCATGTAGATGTTAACCTCCGCATCGTGCCTCGCATATTCTTTGACCTGCTCCACAAATTCATCTGTAAGCGCCTGTTCCACCTGTTTACAAAGAGGGGCTGCCAAATCATTGGTATCGATCTCCAGAACATCATTTATATTATTTTGATAGATCTCGACGCTCTCTGCCACTCGTATCAGATCTTCAAGCGGCATCTCAGAGACCAGCCAGAACGCATAGCCTGTTTCATCGTCCCCCCACGTCAGCGCCAAATCTCTGCTTTCTTCCAGGTGGTACAACATTGCCGTACCGCTCTCCAGCGCAACGGCTTGACCGTCCGGCCGCTCCGTATAAGGTGTCATCCCGCTTTTCGAATAGCAAAATGTAATAAGCTCTTCTTCGCCCAATTCATAGACCGTGTTTCCCTCACCATCCGCCTCCTCAGACGAAAACCAGGAGACGGCTCCGGGCAGCCATGTGGGACGGTACACCCAATCAAGCGGTTCCGATTCCCGGAGGCTCTCCGCCATTTGGACTAATTCCTCCCCTGTGAGCTGACCTGCAAGCCAAAATACGATTCCAGCGGCTTCATTTGTCCAGACGAGAACATTTGTGTCTCCCGCTGTATTCCGATATAAGTCAGCCTCTGAACCAGCCACCGTAACCTGTTGTACCATGGTATTGTCCCATACCACATGAAAAGTCGTTCTTTTTAGACCTACTTGATAGGAAAACGACAACAGGGCGCCATTTTCCCCCTCATAGAGTGCGTGGACAAAGGTTCCCGGCTCTGGAGCTTTGACTTCCCGATAATCCGCCGGAAGCCACGCGGGAGCATACACGGTATTCCTGGGGGTATCCGCCAGTTCTCCGGCGTAATGATAGGAAAACCATTCCTGCCGCAGTTCCCTGATCCATCCTGCGAGGGCCGTGCGGGCCTCCGGACTGACGGCCAGAACCGCGCATCCGCTGAGGAGCGCCGCCAGCACCAGACAGGCCGCTGTCTGAAGGATTCGATGGCGCAGAGGATGATTGCCTCTGCGAAGCAGCCTGCGCATTTTCTTTTTAAACGCCGGAGAAAAATCATGCTCCGGCATCTCCGCCATAAGACTGCCGTACTCCTGACGGGCCGCGTCCAGTATCACCCGGCGGGCCAGGTTGTCCAGCGCCTGACCGGTCAATCCAATCCTCCCCCCTTTCCTTTTATGCTTCCTTAGGCCTTGTTTGAAAATTGGCGGAGTGCCGGATTCGGGCAGATTTTTTTGCTGGACAAGGCGGTTTTTCGCAGGTGGGCTTGGCGCCCGGCAAGGAAAATCAACGCAGTTCCAGTGAAAAAAGATCTCCTAAGACGGCGTTTTGCCATTTTTCAAACAAGGCCTAGATTCCAACGGCGCGAAACCGGTTTATGCCCGCACATCCGTCGTTGATGCGCCGCCCTGCGGAGCTTGGTTCTGCTCTTTCATCTCCGCGCGGGCCTCCCGGTACGCCTGCAAATAGACCGAAGCGGATTCGCTAAAATACTTGTGTTCTTCTTTGGTCTGTATGTCCGTCCAGCCTCCATTGCTGCTATAAAATGCAATGACCTCTCCATTGGGGGCCGTCACCTCAGCGGCCTGATGAACCGCACTGATTTTCAGGTTCGCAGAACAGCCGCCGGACAGTTTTTCCAGCATCTTTTCCACCGCCTGCAGCAGCGGGTGAGGCTCTTTCAGCGCCGCCTGAATGGCGGACATCACATCGGCCTTCGGACCATCCCGGTCAGGGGAAACATACTGCTTCATGTGTGCAAGCCGCATTTGAATAAAGCCCGGTGACATATAGACGCCCCGCTTGGCGTCCTCCTTGGCGTGTTTTTTGATTTGCTCCACAAAACCGTCCGTCATGGCACTTTCGGCGGTCCTTTTTTCCGCCTTCTGAACTTTAGAGCCCTGCCCCCATTTTACCGGGGCGCCGGTTCTGCTTGACAATGGGTTGACCATATCGTTTCCTCCTGATTACACTCGCGCATCAAAGGCTGCTTCGCCGGCCGGTTCCGGCGCAGGGCTTTTCGACGCGCCATTGATTTCCTCACGGGCCTCCTTAAACGCATCATAGTAAATTTGATCTGCTTGGTTTAAGAACTGATATTCAGCCTCCGTAGAAACCTCCGTCCAGCCACCGTTGCTGTTGTAGCCGGCGATCATCTCCCCGTTGGGCGCGTAAATCTCGGCGGTGTCCACCAATCCTCCTACCCATGCCTTCATGGAATACTTCCCCAGCAGCATGGAGAGAAGACTGGCACTGCCTTTTCCCTTGGGTGCGCTGTTGATCGCCAAGGCCGCCCGGGAAATTGCCTCCTGACGGTCCGGCGATACGCGCTGCTGCTTGTGGGCGTTAATCATCTGGATGTAGTCCTTCTGCATATAGACATTTACCTGGGCGTCTTTTTTTGCGTGCTCCTTGATCTGGGCCACAACATCGTCCGTTAAGGCGGCTTGCGCCTCCTTCTTGGCGGCCTTTTTCACTGCCGGAGATTTTTCAAACTTCGCCTGGTCCCGCGCAATGATGCTGCTTACATAGCTGTTGATCTGCATAAAAAGCGGCTCCTTTCTGTTGGGGAGATCTGCATCATTCCCCCTCTGCTATATTTAACGCATCAGGAGACCGGATTCTCACAGGAATTCCAAATTTTTTAAAATGCCGCTTTTCACTTCGAACCGCGTTCGAACTGCCGCATCCGCCTCCCCGCTGTCATCTATGCAGCAAAAGGACAGATTCTGAAAAGTAAATGTATGGAGACGTTCCTTCGGGGTGTTTTCTAAGCGTCCCGCAAGAAGCCCTCCCGCTCTGCAATATCCCGCAGAAGCAGACGGCCCCGGCTGACCCGGCTGCTGACCGCCGTTTTTGTCAGGCCCAGCTTAGCGGCGATTTCTCCATCCGAGTATCCCAGCAGCAGCTTCATTTCCATGACGGCCCGATAGGTCTGAGGAAGACGGGTGAAGCTGTCTACCAGCGCACGGTAATCCGTGATGCTCTCGGATTTCTCAGCAAGAGGTTCCCCTTCCTCCAGGGAAACCTCGTTTTTCTGTTTCCGCAGAAGCGAAATCGCCTCATTCTTGGCAAGAACCACCATCTGCGGCGTCAAATCGTTTACGCGGGCGTTCTGGAATTTTTTGAAATGTTTGATGACTTGCAAAAACGCGTTATGGACGGCGTCCTCCGCATCCTGGCGGTTGTGCAGAATCCGATTCGCCGTGTGGTACATAAGCCCGCGATAGGTCAAGTAAACCTCTTCAAACCGGACCTTTTCCTCCGGCGTATCGAGCATTTGCAGATAAAGCGTAAGCATGGCAGATCCCTCCTGCTCCCGGATGCTGAATTTGGTGTTTCCGCTATACTCTGTATATCGGTACCCCATATAAAAAGTTAATATTTACAGCAAATTTGGAGCTGCTTATGTGGTTCAAAACCATATTTACCCCTCAAAATCAAGGATTGCAGGACGCCGTATTCAGCAGCACGCTCAAATAAAACTGCCGTCCGTTTTTTTCCGCCAGCATCGCCCCATGGTACTTTTCCGCCACCATCCTGATGTTGGAAAGTCCGGTTCCCGCCGGGGGCACGGGCTTGCCGGAGCAGGTATTCTCAAAGGTCAGCAGGTAAAAGTCCCCCTGCTGCTCCCCGCTGATACGGATCGCCTTGGCTCCATCGTTGGCGCGGCAGGCGCTGATGGCGTTGTCCAGGGCGTTGGCAAAGAGTACGCACAAATCAAAGTCGTCAATTCCGCAGGGCTTGGGCAGGACCAGGGACACCTCCGCCGCGATTTCCTTCGCCAGCCCCAGCTTTTCTCCCAGCAGGATGTCTACCACCGGGTTGCCGGTCTGGTATGGGAAGGACAGCGATTCTGAGACGGTCTCCAGCTTTTTCAGATACTCCCGGCCCTCCTCCAGCTTTCCTCCCCGGAGCAGACCGTCCAGCATGGACAAGTGATTTTTGACATCATGGCGAAAGGATTTCGTCTGCTCGTAGCGGGCCTGCGCTTCCGCAATATAGATTTTCTGCGCCCGGGCTGCCTGGGTCAGCGATTGCAGTTCCGCCCGGGCCTGGAAACCCTGGCAGAGATGCCGGTAGGCGTACAGGGTACACAACAGCGCCGCCAGCCCCATGACTTGCAGGAGCAGCAGCGTACTTTGCTTTCCGACTTCCTCCAGAGAGACGATGGGGTCAAAAAAGCTGTAGGCGGTCTGGAGGATATACAGCTCCGCGGCGAAGAAAAACAGTCCGGGAAACAGCAGGAGTCCGATATAAGGCGTCCGGCTGTCCTCCGTCCAGGCCAGGAGCTTCCGCACGGCATAATAGCAGCCGGCGCACAGCACAAAGAACAGCAGCTGTGCCGCCAAAAACAGCAGATAAAACAGCGGACTGCCGATAAAGCGGGGAAAGAGCGCCGCCTCCACCGAGTTGATGATCCCGAAGGAGAGCTGTGAAACGTAGTAGGACAGCACGGCGGCCAGCCAGGACACGGACTGCTGATTTCTCATCCCATAGCGGCTGAGTCCGTAGAGCGCCAGCACGCCTGCGCCAACGGGGAGTGTCCCGTCAAGGGCGAGTCTGTTCGAGACAAGCTGAATCATACCCAGGAGGAGAACATACGCGGCAAAGTACCATTTTTTCAGTTTCTTCCTGGTGAGGCGGCTGATAAAGACCATGTGCATCACCCCATGTCCCACAAGGAGGCAGAGGCCGTCCAGAAACAGAGCGAAATAGTCCATATCAGATCCCCCTCTCTTTCATATAGCGCAAAAGAACCTGGGTCAGCTCCCGCTCCCGCAGCCGGGAGGCAGGAATCCGTTCCCCTTGGGACAGCAGAACCTGACCCTCCTGGCACCCGCGCACATAGTCCAGATTGACCAGATAACTCCGGTGGCACTTGAAAAAGCGTCCGTCCACACGCCGCTCCAGCGCTTCCAGCTTGCCGTAGTAGTCGATCATCGTTCCATCCCGTTTATGGAGGTAGACCTTCCGGCCCAGCACCTCACCGTACAGAATATCCGAGAGGGGAACGACCTCACAGCCGGTTCCCCGCTGGATTACAAGACTCCCCGCGGTTCGTTGGCCCAGTATTTTAAGCACCCGGTCCAGCGTTTGTTTGAAGCGGGCGCTGTCCAAAGGCTTGAGCAGATAGTCGCAGGCCTCTACCTGAAAGGCGTCAAATACGCACTCTCTCAAAACCGTCACGAAAATCAGAAGACTGCGCTCCCCCCGCTGGCGGAGAAGCCTGGCCGTCTCCATTCCGTCCGGCTGTTCCATCTGGATGTCCAGAAAAATCACATCAAAGCCTCCGGCGGCCTCCAGCAGGGCGCGGCCGTTCTGAAAGCTTCCGGCAGAATAGGCCGTGATTTTCTTCTCTTTCATATAGCCTGCGAGATGGCTGGCAAGCTCCTGAACCATCTGCGGTTCGTCGTCACAGATTGCGAATTTTATCATGTTCACCACCACGTTTTTTTATCAGATTAGCAGAAATGAAGCCGCGAGGCAAGGTCTGTTGTAACGGAATGCCATAAATATGTCCTGAAACGTTCATCGTTCCCTTGTCCGGCGGGGCGATGAAGCGCGGCTATCTTTTCAGACAGGCAGAAGCACCCCGCTGGTTTTACGGGCAGGGGCCTTTATGCGGAAAGTTTTTCCAGAGTATAAAAATGCCTCATTTAAACAAGAAAACTGGAAATACTTTCTCAGCAGAAAAATCATGATAAGAACCGGTACAGCAATTACCGCTCCGGTTTTTTTACCATTCTTGGACAGCCGGTAATTTTAAGTTGACATTGTCGACAAACTCTGTTATACTTAGTCTACACCGTAGACTAAAAGAAAGGAGGCGGAGACCATAGAACACATCAAACTGACTTCCAGCGAATGGAATGTCCTCAACTGCCTGTGGGAGCACAGTCCCCGCACCGTCATGCAGATTTCCGGCCAGCTGGAACAAACGGTGGGCTGGGCCAGAAGCACCACCATTACCACCCTCCACCGCATGGAGGCCAAGGGTCTGGTGGGCTGTGAGCAGGCCGGCCGGGGAAAGACCTATGTGCCGCTGGTGGACCGGGAGCAAGCGGAAGTGGCCGAGACACACAGCTTCCTGGAGCGGGTCTACCAGGGCAGCGTAAAACTGATGATGAGCGCCATGGCCCAGAGGCAGGAGCTGTCCGCCAATGAAATCGCGGAACTTCGAGCCATTCTGGACCAGGCGGAGAAGGGAGAAAAATCATGACCGGATTCCTGCTGAAATGGATATTGGCATCCAGCGGGCTGATTGTCGCGGTGCTCTTTCTCCGGGGAATTTTTGGGCGGAAAATCAGCGCCCGGCTGCGGTACGCCCTGTGGGCGGCGGTACTGCTGCGCCTGCTGATACCGGTACAGCTTTTCCGTGCCCCGGTGGAAACGCCGCAGGTGTTTTCAGAGTCTCCCGCGTTTTTACAGCCCCGTTTTACGGCTGGCGCTGGATTGCCGGCAGAACAGAATGGGGCCGAACAAACTGCCGGAACCGCCGCGCCAGTCCAGACGCTTCCCGTGCCCGGCAAAACCGGTTCCGATATCCCGCCAGCAAAAAGACCTCCGGACCCGTTTGCCGTATGGGTCGCTCTCTGGCTGGCGGGCTCCGCAGTTATGACCCTGGCTTTGTCATGGTCCAACCTGCGCTTTTCCCGCCGGCTGCGGCGGATTCGGTCACCGTTCCCGGCAGATGGTCCGCTGCGGGTCTATCTGGTCCCGAGACTGCCATCCCCCTGCCTGTTTGGAACCTTTGCACCGGCGGTCTATATCCCCTCTGCGACCGCGGAGGACCCGGTCCGTCTCCGTCACGTACTGGCCCATGAGAGCACCCACTTTCACCACGGCGACCACATCTGGTCCCTGCTGCGGTGTGCGGCGCTGGCAGTTCACTGGTGGAATCCGCTTGTGTGGCTGTCGGCAGCACTCAGCCGCCAGGATGCGGAGCTGGCGTGCGACGAGGGCGCGCTGAAACATCTGGGCAATGAAGAGCGGCAGGCTTATGGAAACACCTTGCTGACCCTGGTCACCGCCAAGCCGCAGCCCGGCGACCTGCTGTGCTGCGCCACCACCATGAAAGGCAGCCAGAGAAGTCTTCGGGAGCGGGTCCGCCGCATTGCCCAGGCGCCCCGGCGCTGGCTGCTGGCCGCAGTATTGTCCACTGCACTGGCGGCACTGGTATGCGCCTGTTCCTTCGCCAAAACGGAAACCCAGGAAACGCCAGAGGACAGGCCCCTGACAGCGGAAGAACTGGAGCGATTCAACACCGAATTTAATGATGACACTAGCGGCTTCAACATCCGCAGACAATTTCTGTTCCTGGCCGTGGAGGCCCCGAAGGACTACCGGCAAATCGACCTCTTCCAGCTCTTTTACAATGGCGCCGGACCCTTCGAGTCCTGTACCGGGGAGGAGCGGCAGGCCGTGGCGGACGCGGGCTACGGCGGAGAAAATCCCATGACAGACCTGATCAAATGTCCCAGGGAGCAGATGGACGCCGTTTTGCAGGAATACCTGGGCTTCGGTCTGGAAGACACGGACAAATGGGGCCTGGACCAATTCACATACCTGCCGGAATACGACGCCTATTATCACTTTCATGGCGACAGCAATTCCTCCGGCAGGGTCGAATTCTCTGCGGGAGAATGGAAGGATGGCAAAATTCTGCTGTACTACACGGGTTACTGCTTCCCGGTTCTCAGCAATGGGGACGGCTCATGGATCTTTACGGACGAAACGGATATCCCCGCCTGTGTGACACTGGAACCCCAGGATGACGGCGGCTATCACTTCCTGAGCAACTGGCGCTGTGATCCGCCTGTCATTTCCACGGCCTACCCTTCCTGGGACCCGGAGCTGGCCGTTCCTCTGGACCGTCTGGAACCCTACCAGCCAGAGGCGGTAACGGTGGAGCGGCACACCGGAGATTACGCGGAAGGGTACTATACGGTCCGCTTCGAGCCAAACGAGCTCAGCACGGAAGGCTTCGACGTGAGCATCTACCTCTCTACGGATGGAAACACCTATGCCGCCGTACTTTCGGAAGACGGCTATGACTGCTTTCTCACGCTCCCCCAGGGTACGGGCCCCGAGGCGGATATTGCCGCAATCTTTACGGACCTGTTCGGCCAAAGCGGCTTGGTCATCTCCTACTACAGCAGTCTGGACGGACACCATTACGGCATGGTCCACGACTACTACACCTTCACTGATGGCGGTACGCCCTCTCTGCTGCTCCGGACCCAGGGAGAAACTGTGCAGAACGACCTGGACGGAGACGGCGCAGAGGAACTGGCAGCCTCCGGCGGCGATACAGCACAGCTGTTCTTCCAGCGAGACGGGCGGCTCTGGGAGGCGAATATCGAATCCTTGCTCCGGGAAGCGTGGCCCGAGGCGGGGTATCTGTCCTCCGGCTTCTGGGACGCGGACAGCCGCTGTCTGAACCTGTCTGCGGAGGTTCCCATCCCCGGGACCGATGAGACCGCCACCGCCTTCCGGACACTGTGGTTTGACGGCGAAAATCTTCGGCTGTACAGGGACCGGAGGGATTACGCCAACCATATAAAAGTGGGCCTGGACGCCCCGGCAGAGGTGTTATCGGCGGCCCGGGACTTCGCAGAGGCGCAGTTCCTGGCTCTGGCGGCGAAGGGCTTCGGCACGGACGGCTCCGGGAACTACAGCGAGGAACACTTTGGTCCCGGGAATGTGGTTTGGGACGATTGGGCAGTCACCGAACTGAATGGTCCTTTCTATGAAACGGCAGGCGATCTTCAGGTAGAAATCTGGAACGTGGGCTACGAGACCCACACCGCCACGCCGGACCGAGTCATACTGGCAGGCGGGTCCTACCGGGGGGAAGACGGCTGGTGCATGATTGGCTACCCGGTCTGCGACTACCTCTTCTTCCGCCTGAATGAGGACGGCAGCCGGACCTATCTGTTTACGATTATGGAGAACGACTGCTATCCTGGCACCGAGGTCTTCCGGGAGGATTTTCTCCGCACCTTGGCCGCCGAAGGTCTGCTGAATCCGGAGCAGGACCCCGGCAATTGACAAGGCAGCAGCCGCACCGCCCAGCGCCTGGAAGCGTCTCTCACGTGGTATCTCCCGGAAGGCTGGATTGCCCGGGATCTCCCTGAGAAACAAACCGCACGCGGAAACCGGCCCCCTTTGCGGAGGAAAACCGGCAGATGGTCTCCAAAACCCTGGATATAGTCAACGCAGTTGAAAAGGAGTCACCACTCCTTTTCAACTGGCGGACCAAGGGTCCGCCGCTGCGCGGAGCGCAGTTGCGTTTCCTATGAAGCCATGCGCCGGCAGCCGCTATGCGGCTCGAACCGCCGCCTTTGCGGCGGTTCGTTGAAAAGAATCCCCTGGGATTCTTTTCAACTGCGCTGGCTATAACAATCCCCGAAACACCAGAAAGAGGCTCTGCCGGTACGGCAGAGCCTCTTTTTTATTCACTGTGGGTTCTCAGCCGCCGGTCAAAGTAAACCGGTCCACCATCTGTTTCAGCCCGGCCGCTTCGGCAGAGAGCTCCTGACTGGCTGCGGCGCTCTCCTCCGCCGTGGCGCTGTTGCTCTGGACCACGGAGGAAATCCGGCCAATGCCCTCATCTACCTGAAGCACGGCATCCGACTGCTCATTGGATACGGCGGCAATTTGATCAATGGCCCCCACAACGGACGTGATGCTGCCCACCACAGCGGACAAGGCCTCAGCCGTGTGCCGGGCAATTTCCGTGCCCGTCTGAACGGCTTCCGTAGAGCGTTCAATCAGCGCGGACGTATTGCGGGAGGCCTCGGCAGACTTGCTGGCCAGACTCCGCACCTCGTCCGCAACCACGGCAAAGCCCTTTCCGGCGCTGCCTGCCCGGGCGGCTTCCACGGCGGCATTCAGGGCCAGGATGTTGGTCTGGAAGGCGATATCCTCAATGGTCTTGATGATCTTGCCGATTTCATCAGAGCTGGCCTGAATGCGGTCCATGGCGGACATCAATTCGGCCATCTGCTGGTTGCAGGAAGAGACGTCCTTTCCGGCCCGGTGCGTTTGGTCCCGGAGGTCCAGGGCGCTGGCCGCCGTATCCTTGGCCTGTCCGGCGATTTCACTGACCCGGGCCGCCAGTTCCTCCACCGAGCTGGCTTGATCCATAGCGCCCTGACTCAGATTCTGCGCACTGACAGAAACCTGTCCGCTGGCCGCAGAAACCTGGCCGGCAGAGCGGTTGATCTCCCGCATGGTGTCGTTAAGCTCTGTTTTCAGATGCTGCATGGAAATGAGAATACTCTGGAAGCTGCCCACATAGGACTCGCGGCAGTTGGAGTGAATATCCAAATTCTGGTTGGCCATTTCATTCAGCAGGTAGCTGATATCCCCGATGATGGAGCTGAGCCCCTCCACCAATTGTCCTGTAGAGGCAGCCAGCATACCGGTCTCATCCTGGTTTTGAACCTGCGGCACCGGGGATTCCAGGTCTCCCTCCACCAGCAGGCGCATCCGTTCGGCACAGGCTTTCATGGGATTGCTGATGTTGCCGGCCAAACGCAGGGCCACGATACTGGAAATGACAATCGAGAGGAAAATGACCACCAGATTGAGAATAATGCCGAACAGCGTGCTGGAAAGATAGTCCAGCTTCGGCGACGCTACGGCGACACTCCAGCCGTCGGTTCCGCCCACGGGGGCATAGGCGGTGAAAACCCCATGCTTGCCGCTCTGATAACTGCCAAAGCCATTCTCTCCCCGGCGCATGGCGGCATGGATTTCCGCCAGTCCCCGCAGGGAAGCGTCAGACTGGGCTTCCTGTTCAATATTCTGGACCGTGATGGTCTCCAGGGTGACGTCGGCAATGGTGTCTCCGTTTTTATTAATCATGTATGTACGGCTGTTGGGGCTGATGCTGATGGAGGAGACAATATCATTCAAAAAGGTCTCATGGGGAACAAAATAAACCACTCCGACAATGGAGGCGCTTTGAATGCCGCCGGCATAAAGAGGGGCGGCTACCATGATGGACAGTTCCCCGGTAATCTTGCTGACCAGAGGTTCCGAGACATAAACATTGCCTGCCATAGCCTGCTGGACGTATTCCCGGTCCGAGTAATCTTTTCCGTCGAAAATGCTGATGCCGTCAATGCCAATGACATTGCCCCGCTGAAAGCCGTGCATTTCTACCCGCTCATCCATGATGGTGCGTTTTTCCATCAGGGAAACCCGGCTGTCCGACAGCTGAGGGACGCATCCGGCGTCCATAGCGGCGTTTTTATAAGCCAGAAGTTCCTGTTCAATGCGCTCTGCCGCCAGCACGGCGGTCTCGCTCATCATTTGGTCTACCGTGGCAATGGTGCTGGTGTAGTTCATGGCGATGCTGACCCCGCCCACCAGAGCCAAAGCCGCCAGCACGGTGGCAATCAGACAGACGGTAATTTTTGTGCGAATGCTTTTCATCTCCCAATTCCTCCCTTTCAAACTGGAGCGGTTTTTCTATATCCGCCTTTCCTATGATAAAGGATAGTCTGCTGATTTGTCAACTGGTTCCAGGTTTTTTTCCGGACTCCGGAAGCGCAGGAAAAAAGTTCCTGCGAAAGGGCTAAAATGGACGCCAATCCGAGGGACCGGATACGCACAGGCAGCGCCGTACTCTCATAGTTTCCGTCAAATGGGGTATACTTCTTTCAACGGCAGTTTCGACCTGATGTTACCGCTTTCCCGATTTTACCTGTTTTTCCAGCATTTGCTTGATTTGTTCACACTTTCCCTGTATGATGGTGAAAAGGAGAAACAGAAAGGAGTATTCTCATGCCATTTACATTTCAGTTCGGGAACTTCGATCCCAATGCTGCCTTTGGCGGCGGGTTTAATCCCGAAAGCTTCCAGCGGTCCGGCTCCCGCCAGAAAAAGCCCCGGAAAGCCCGCCGCGTCATGGGCAGTCCCTTCAGCCGCACGCTCATAAATCTGGCCGTCACTCTGGTTTTCGGCCTGGGTTACTTCTATTTGGAGCTTCCGGCGCTGAATCTGCACGCGGAGGAGTTCTATGTTTTCGTCTTCCTTCTCTGCGCGGTGTACTGCGTCTGCGCCATTTTTACTTCCGGGTTTCAGGGAGACGGCAGCGTCCGGGGATACCTGGGCTTTGTCCGCAAACAGTGCGCCATCCCCTTCCTGGCGGTGCTGGCGCTGATTGTCATCCTCGCCCTGGGCGCGCTGTCCAGCTGGGTGGTTCTCCGGGCGGGGGCCTACAGCAAGCTGCTGGAGATTCAGTCCGGCAACTTCACCGCTGAGGTGGAGGAGATTAGCTATGACCAAATTCCCATGCTGGACGACGACTCCGCCGCCCGCCTGGGCAACCGGAAACTGGGCGAGCTGGCCGACATGGTATCCCAGTTTGAGATTCTGACGGATTACACCCAGATCAATTATCAAGGCCGTCCCGTGCGGGTGACCTCTCTGCGGTACGGAGATCTGATTAAATGGTTTACGAACCGCGGCGACGGCCTCCCCGCTTATATCATCATTGACATGGTAAGCCAGGAGGCGGAGATCGTCCGCCTGCAGGAGGGCATGAAATACACCACTGCCGAACATTTGGGCCGGAATCTGTACCGTCACCTGCGGTTTCATTATCCTACCATGATGTTTGACAGCCCGGTATTTGAAATCGACGAGGAGGGTACCCCCTTCTGGATTTGCCCCCGGATTGTTCGGACCATTGGCCTGTTCGGCGGCACCGACATCAAGGGCGCCGTACTGGTCAACGCCATCACCGGTGAGCACGAGTACTATGAGGAGGTCCCCAACTGGGTGGACCGGGTGTACTCCTATGATATCATCATGCAGCAGTACGACTTCTACGGCATGTATCACAACGGCTTCCTGAACTCCATCTTCGGCCAGCGGGACGTGACCGTCACCACTGACGGCTGGAACTATATCGCGATTGACGACGACGTGTATATGTACACCGGCGTCACCTCCGTCACCTCAGAGCAGTCCAACATCGGCTTCATTCTCACGAACCAGCGGACAAAGTCAACCAAGTTCTATCCCTGCGCCGGCGCCACGGAGAATTCCGCCAGGGAATCCGCCCAGAGTCAGGTCCAGCAGATGCGCTATCAGGCCACCTTCCCCCTGCTGCTGAACATCGCCAATCAGCCCACTTACTTTATGGCCCTGAAGGGTGAGGACGGTCTGGTGAAGATGTTTGCCATGGTGAATGTCCAGCAGTACGACGTGGTTTCCACAGGGGCTACCGTGGCGGAATGCGAAAACAGCTACCGCCAGACCCTGGCCCATCGCGGTCTGATTGCCGCCGGGCAGCAGACGCCGGCCGCCGGTGAGGTACGGGAGCAGACCGGCGTGATTACGGAAATCCGCAGCGCCGTCATCAACGGCAACACCCATTATTATGTCCTCGTGGAGGGGAATCTGGGATATCTGGACTTCAATGCGGCGGAAGTACCCCAGGCGGTGCTGCTGAACGTCCGGGACCACATCCGGTATGGCTATATTCTGGAGAGCGCGGAGTTCCCGGAACAGGGCATTGTCCCGGCCACGGGATTTGAGTACGTCGCTTGGGATAACTGACCGCCGGCAGCGCTGCTGTGCCGGACGGGACAACAATCCAATCAGCATGGCGGGAGCAGATGATGGAAATTCTGCTTCCGCCATTGTTTATGGCCTGGGGCGGCCGGGAACCGGAACGGGGCCGCATATGGACTTCCCTGGAATACATAAGAATAAGGCAGAGGCGGCGCATTCCCGCGCAGTCTGAAAATTAGGCCTGCCGCTGGCCGCAAAAGCGGCGCCGGGGGGAAATCCGGCTTGGAGGGAAATTATGCTGTCTGCCGCGCTGCTGATGTTTGCCAATACGCTGCTGTTTTCTCTGAGGCTGTCCGGCGGAGGTTCTTTTCCGAAACCGCTGAGCGCCGCCGAGGAACGGGAATGGCTGGAAAGATATGCCCAGGGAGACCAGGAGGCCCGGCAGGTACTGATTGAACGGAATCTGAGGCTGGTGGCGCACATTATTAAGAAGTATTACACCCAGAGCGCAGACCAGGAGGACTTGATTTCCATTGGTACCATTGGTCTGATTAAGGGCATTTCCAGCTTTGACCCCAACAAGGGCGCTAGGTTGGCAACGTATGCCGCGCGCTGCATCGAAAATGAAATTCTCATGTACTTCCGCGGGCAGAAAAAGCTTCAGGGGGAGGTCTCCTTATCCGACTCCATTGACACGGACAAGGAGGGCAACGCTTTGCAGCTTATGGATGTGGTGGGGGTGGATGACACCATGCTGGAGGACCTCCACGACCGGGACAACGCCATCCGGCTTCATCAGCTGGTGCGGGAGTGTCTGACGGCCCGGGAAGCGGAGATTGTGCGCCTGCGGTACGGCCTGGGGGGGACGGTTCCGCTGACACAGCGGGAGATTGCCGCGTCGTTTTCGATTTCCCGGAGCTATGTGTCCCGCATTGAAAAGCGGGCGCTGGAGAAGCTTCGTACCGCGCTTCAGACGCCGGCCTCCCCTCCGCGGCACAAAACCCGGTAGCGTTTTGTATGCGGTGCTTGCAAGCATTTCCTCTTGGCATGAGAAAGCGCCCCATTTGTCAGATAAGTCTGTGACAAATGGGGCGCTATTCCATTCATCTCACCCTCTCCGCCGTCGTCGGGGCGAAATCCGCTCCACTCCGTTCCCGCCGCCGGCCTGCGGCCTCTGGCGGGAACTGCGTTCCGCTCCTTTGCCCCTCCTCTCCGCCCAAAA
>JAAWLO010000062.1 GCA_022797935.1 Oscillibacter sp.
TTGATTAGAGGCGGAGCAAGGGAGCGGGCGGAATCCTCGCCAGAGGCCAAAGGCCGGCGGCGGGGATGTAGCTTAGCGGACTTTGCGACGCCTCCGGCGGCGCTTTTAGGGGTTTGGCAGCTCCGGGTCCTCCAGAAGTTGGGCGAATCGTCCCGTTTCTTCCAAAAACTCTCGGAATTTCAGCCAGCAGCCATAATGGACGCCTGCATGGCCTGCCGGGTCCTTCCGATGGACCTTTGCGAAATGCTTCTCCAAAAGGGTCCGCCCATTTTCCATGGACGCCTCATCCCGAAAAATTTCCTCGAAGGGTATCCCAATATCATGATAGAAAGAATACAGCACATTGCTGGCCATGACGCCGGGATGAGCGTAATTATAGCGCTCCTCCAAGTAGCGGACAAACTCCGTCCGCAGGCCCTTCATTTCCAACATCAGTATTCGCAGTGGTTCAGTTTTCCCCACAGCTTCTTCGAGACCTCCAGAATCTCCGCGTTGACCTTTTCTTCGTCAATCTCCGTCAGAACCCGGTCCTTCATCAGAATCTTGCCGTTAATCATAGTGGTCTGGCACTGCCGGCCAGTCATGCCGAAGAGCATGTGCCCATCAATATTGGCATCGCTGAACGGCGTGAACGGCTTGTAATCCATAACAATCACATCCGCTGCCGCCCCGGCCTTCAGCACGCCCATCTCCGGGAACCCGGCCCGGGCCGCCATCTTGGCATTGTTCTTGAACAGCATATCCGTCACTTCGCACCAGGCTACGCCGGGCAGGCAGGCGTTATGCCGCTGAATGGTCAGCGCCGCCTTAATGCTCTCCAGCATGTCGTTGGTATAGGCGTCCGTGCCCAGGCCAACCAGAATGCCCTTCTGAATCAATTGGAGCACCGGAGAGCAGCCTACCGCATTGCCCATGTTGCTCTCGGGGTTGTTCACGCACATGGTGTCTGTCGCCTTGATGATATCCATCTCTGCGGTATTCACATGGATGCAGTGGCCCAGAATGGTCTTGGGACCCAGGATGCCGTGGTCCTGAAGCCGCTGGACAGGACGGCGGCCATAGTTCTGGAGGCTGTCGTACACGTCGTTCATGCCCTCGGACACATGGATATGATAGCCCACCCGGCCGGCGTTTGCGGCGTTCATCCGGTCAAAGGTCTTGTCGGAAATGGTGAACAGGGCGTGACCGCCGAACATGGCTTTCAGCATATCGGAGGGATGCGCCTCGCAGTAATCGATGAAATCCTTGTTTTCCTGGACGGACTGAATGGCTTTCTCCTCTCCGTCCCGGTCGCTGACCTCATAGCACAGGCAGGCCCGCAGACCCATGGCCTCCGTCACCTTGGCAATCTCCATCAGAGAGCCGGGGATTTCGCAGAAGGAGGCGTGATGGTCAAAGACAGTGGTGACGCCCTGCTTGATGGAATCCATAGCCAGAGCCTGAGCGCTGGCCCGGGTGGCGGCCAGGTCCAGGTTGCGGTCGATGTACCACCACTGGCCGTCCAGAACCTCGTAGAAATTCGTGGGGGCGAAGCCGTTGATGGAGAGGCCCCGTGCCAGAGCGGAATAGATATGGGTATGGGCGTTGATGAGGCCGGGCATGATGACGCCGCCCTTGGCGTCTACGAACTCTGCCTGGGGATATTTCGCCTTCAGCGCGGCAGTCTCGCCCACTTCGACGATGTTCCCGCCCTCTGTGACGACGCCGCCGTCAGGCAGGTAGCCGGCGCCTGCCGGGTCCCGTGTGATGACTCTGCCGTTTGCCAGTAAAATCATATTGCTGCTCCTTCCTGTGATGTCAAGATTGCGGACCGGTACAAAAAAAGAGGCGCTCCAAACCCGCAGTGGATTTGAAACACCCATCATCCGCGCAGAAAGACAGGTGCAGGCCCGTGCGCTCGGCACTCCGTTGCAGCCATCTATCCTTGCTTACTGATCTTTAGTCTACCAGAAAATTTTTCAGTTGACAAGTCCGCAAAAGAGAGAAGATTGCCCTCCGCTTTTGTGGGAAGTGCCAAAATTCCCCAGGAATTTTCTGCGGGAATTGGGAAGAAACGGCGGAGGACCCTCCGCCTGCCGGAAGGTCCTCCGCCCCTGGGAGGGATCGTTTTAATAACCGTAAATCATATCCCGGCGGATTTCCGCCAGGGAGTGGGCCCCGCACATGGCCATGGTGTCCGCCAGTTCGGCTTTCAGCTTATCCACATAGACCTTCACGCCCTCCGCGCCGCCGCCGTAGACCATGTTCACGAAGGGACGCCCGATGAGAACCGCGTCCGCGCCCAGCGCCAGCGCCTTGAAGACGTCCATGCCGGAACGGACGGCGCCATCCACCAGTATGGTCAGTTTCCCGCCCACAGCATCGGCAATAGCGGGCAGGACCTCGGCGGTGGAGGGACACTGATCCAGCACCCGGCCGCCGTGGTTGCTGACTACGATGCCGCTGGCTCCTGCCTCCAGGGCTTTCTCGGCTCCCCGAACGGTCATGATGCCCTTGAGGATAAAGGGGATGCCCTCCGCCATTTCCGCGATCTCCCGCAGCTCGGCCACGGTCTTGCTGCCCGCCGGGGGCTGAAGGTTTTTCAGGAAAGGCAGGCCTGCCGCGTCAATGTCCATGGCAATGGCGAAGGGCTTCGCCGCCTTCACCAGGGCCAGCTTTTCCCGGATGGTTGCGAGATTCCAGGGTTTGATGGTGGGGACGCCCCGTCCGTTCTGTTTTTTCAGGGCCTCTGCCGCGGCCTCTACGACAGCGGGGTTGGTGCCGTCACCGGTGAAGGCGGCGATGCCCGCTTCCGCGCAGGCGGCCACCAGAATGTCGTTATAAGCCAAATCGTCGTATTTGTCCCCGTAGTGGAGCTGCATGGCGCCCACGGGGGCGGCGCAGACGGGGAGGTCCAATTTCTGCCCAAAGAGAGTGAAGGAGGTGTCTACAGGCTTGTTTTCGCAGATGGTGTCCATGTTGACACAGAGCTCCTGCCACTTCTGGTAGTTGCGGATAAAGCCGGTGCCAATGCCCTTGGCGCCGGGACCAGGCATGGTGTTTCTGCAGGCCAGGCCGTTGCAGGTAGGACAGGATTTGCAGTAAGGGCCCATGCAGCTGCGGGCCTGTTCCAGGACTTCCGGGTACGTCATGTCGCTTTCCTCCAGATAGGTAAAATTTTCAGGTTGTGGTTTGGCTTCCATTGTACAGGAAACGGCGGAAAAAGGCAAGGGCTCAAAACGGGAGGAACCCATCTTGCTCTGCGTAGTAGTTCAGCGCCCGCAGCAGCTCCTCTTCGGAGGCGTTCCGCTTTTGGTCCAGGGCGCTGGCAATCACGCCCTCCAGGGTTTCCGGCATCAGCTCGCCGTACAGACGGTGCTCGTCCACAATGGCGGGGAGGATTTCCAAGCCCCGTTCATCGTCATAGTCCGGCCGGGCGGCAATGGCGCAGGGGGTATCCAGACGAAATTCCGCTTCCTCCCCGGCGGTGTAGATAAACCAGTTCTCGCTGTTATAGAACGCGTTTCCGTCCTGCTCCAGGTATTGCTTCCGCAGGATACGGATGATATCTCCAAGGGTGCAAAAAGTATTCAGCTCCACGCTGGCTTCCTCCTGTTGGGTCTGATGGCGGCGATGCTGGTTTTGGAAGGAATCGGATCAAAGCGGACGGTGACAAATGGATAAAAGGCTTCCTGCGTTTGCTGGGAACCGCCCGGCGGGGCTTTGCATAAACTGTTTTGGTGATGGTATGAGAAATCCAAACTGCGACCCCCTGGCCCTGACCACAACGGTCAACTCCCTGGCGGTTGCCATTGCGGGACAGCTGAATGAACGTCAGCTGGGTCTGGCGGCGGCAATTCTGACCCAGTTGGGAGACACCTTGGGGACCATTGCGGCACAGAGGGACTTTTGTGCGCCGGAGTGCGAGTCCCTCAGGGCTGTCCCCGTCCCAGAAAGCGGGCGGCGGCGTCCAGATTCCCCCGTTCCAGCTCCTGCAGACGGCGGACCGCTTCCGCCTGGGCCAGCTTGTCCCCGGCCTGGGCGGCGGCATGGTCAATCATGCGCTTGAGGGTCTCTGCTGTCAGGGACTCCAGGCCGGTGAAATTCTCCTGGCCGATATACCGCAGAAAGGCGGAGACCTTCGGGTCATATACCACGCCCGCCAGAGGAATTCCCTGCCCGGCGGCAAAGATCAGGGCGTGAAGCCGCATGGAAACCACCAGCTCCATTCGGGACAGAGCCCCTATGATGGTCCCGGCGGCTCCGGCGTCGTCCAGGAAATAGTGGGGGACATCGCCCAGCGTTTGGGCTGCCATGCGGGCGGCAGCCGGGTCCTGGCCCTTCTCTACCGCTGTGAAGACTGGAGTCAGACCATAGTGCTCCCAGGCATACCGGGCCGCTTCCCCGAAGAGGGACGCCCGTTCCTGGAATCCCGGCCAGGGCCGGAGGGCAAAGCAGATAAACCGTTTC
The DNA here is from genome assembly GCA_022797935.1 of Oscillibacter sp. Lineage (GTDB taxonomy): Bacteria > Bacillota > Clostridia > Oscillospirales > Oscillospiraceae > Oscillibacter. The sequence goes on from JAAWLO010000062.1 coordinate 4,450, forward strand.
CCATGAGGCGGAATGCCTGCCCGGAGGAGGACGCTGTCTGTCTTCTCGGCCGGGGAGGGGCGGAGTATCAGGGCCGGGTCCGCCGTCAGCCGGGTTTCCGGCCGGTCGATCCCCATGGATTTCAATTCCTCCAGGGAGTCCGGTTCCCGGAGGGTGATGATGTCCACATTCCGGTTCAGTACCTTGGCGGCCAGCTTCCGGTGGTTCTCCCGGGTGACGGGGCCAATGCCGCAGCCATACATCTGGACCTTGCAGCCTGCCCATTTGGCGGCGCGGATGTTCATCAGATAAAACCAGAGGGAACGGCGGGAGGTCACGTCCTGAATGAGGCTTCCGCCGCCGTTGATATAAAGCCTGGCCCGTCGCATGGCCCGCAGCCAGCCGGGGAAGTCCACCCGGCTTACCGCCGGAACCCGGTAGGCCAGGCGCGTGGACTTGGGATCTTTCGAGATGACGGTGACCGGCATGTCGGAATCAATAGAGCGCATTTCCTGCAGGATGGCCTCCAGAATAGCGTCGTCTCCGGCGTTGCCCCGTCCGTAGGCCCCGCAGATGACGGCGCCGTCCCGGGAGCGCTTGGGGCGGTTGTGGCGGCGGAGGATTTCCTGGTAGATGTGCAGTTGGGTATCTACGGTTTTCTCAATGGAAAACTGGGTGGAGGCCTTCTCGAAAAGCCGTTCGCCCATCTCCCGGCGGAGGGCGGAATCGTTGCCCAGGGCGGCCAGATGCCGGCCCAGGGTCTCCCAATCCCGGGGCTGAAAGAGATAACCGTTGACCCCGTGATCGATGAGGTAGGGGATGCCTCCCACGGCGGTGGAGATAGTGGCCAGATGGAAGCGGGCTCCCTCGGTAAGAGCGTAGGAAAAGGTCTCGGAGAGGCTGGTGAGAACATTGATGTCCAGGGCGCTGTAAAAGCGGTCCATGCCGCCGCTGATCCAGCCGGCGAAGGTTACCTGCTTTTCCACACCCAGCTCCCGCGCCAGGGCTCCCAGTTTTTCTCGTTCTTCGCCGTCGCCGGCGATGACAAGGCGCAGTCTGCTGCAGGATTGGAAGGCGCTGGCGAAGCCCCGGATGAGCGTGGACATGTCCTTGACGGGATTCAGGCGCGCGGCAATGCCCACCACAACGGAATCCTGGTCCGCATCGGCGCCGAGGCTGCGGAGATAGGGAATGCGGTTGCCCTGATCTGGAGCGGGGGTAAAATCGATGCCGTTGTAAATGGCGAAAAAGCGGTCGGGGGGGAAGCCCCGGGAGATGAGAAGGTCCACCATGGCGTCGGAGACGCCGATGCGGTAATCGAGACGCCGCAGGGCCCAGGTGTTGATAAGGCCGAAGGTGCAGCGGGCCAGGGGACGTCCCATATAGTCAATTTTATAGTCGCTGTGGATGGTGGTGACAACCGGGAGGCCGGTGATTTTGCGCAGGAGAGCGCCGGTCATATTGGCGCGAGCCCCGTGGCAGTGGATGATCTGAAACTGCTCCTGCCGGATGTATGCGGCGAGCTGGCGGCGGATTTTGAGGATGTTGTTGCCGTCCATGATTTTGGTAGGGATGCCGAGAGAGCGGGCCTCGCCGGCAAAGGGACCGTCCCGGAAGCAGACAAGCTGGGCGGTAATGGAGCGGTTGAGAAGACGCAGAAGGCTGAGGACGTGGGTTTTCGCGCCTCCGGAATCGCCGCCGCTGATGAGATGAATGACTTTCATAAAAACACCACTTTAAATAAAATCAAAATTGAGCGGTCAAAAAGAAGAATCCCCTTTCTCCGCCGCACGGCAGGAGAGGACTCCCCTTGAGCGGGCGCCCCTGTCAGGACAGGCACAGACGGTTCCTCTGGGAAAAATCAATCCTTGCCTTGAAACGGAACCCCCTTCCCCGTTTGGGAAGCCCCGAAAAACCCCTTGAGATTTTGTGAAAAATATTATACAATAGTTTCCGGGTCTTGTCCAGAAGCCCCACAGAAAACAACCTAATTGGAGGTCAAGCATGGAACAGAAGAAATCATTTCAGATGGGAAAATTCAACGTAGTGGATATCATTGCGATTCTTCTAATTATCGCCTTGGGGATCTTCGGCGCGGTGCGGCTTCTCCGCCGGGGCGGCGAAATCGTCGTCCCGACGCAGGAAATCACCTATGTTATCCGTGTTCAGAATGTGGCCACGGAACTCTACGAGTCGTCAAAGGCAAACCTGCCCTCTCCGCTGATGGCCTCCGGCGCCCGCCTGAACGGCCAGATCGAGTCCGTGGAGATGACGCCCTGGCTGGTCCTGGGCCCTGACGGGGAATGGTACGAGGACCCGGACCACGTGAATCTCTATTTCACCTGCACCGCTACGGTTCCCAAGGAAGCGGTCATGACCACCAAGGTGGGTGAACAGGAGGTCCGCATCGGCAAGACGGACTATATTATGAAGAGCGAAACGGTGGAGTTCCAGAATGGCACCGTCATCGACGTCATATGGGGAGAGTGAGATGAGGAAGCTGTTTGCGCTGTTCGCCCTGCTGTCCCTGCTCCTCAGCGGCTGTGGGGCGGAAGCGGTCCCGGTTATGTACATCCAGCCTGCGGAGCTGAATGAGGAAGAAGCGGCCGTGGCCAAGCTTTTGGGAGCGGATACGGATCAGCACCTCTTTGACGTGGTGTTGGACGGCACCGCAAAGACCGTAAGCGTAAATACCTATGAGCTGGTGGACGGTGTGTGGGAACTGTTTTCCGGCGGCGGAGGCGTAACGCTGAAAGAAGGGGTGAAAGAGGGCCGGATGGCCTTTGGATTCCAGGACCTGCGGGGAGAACGCCGGGAAGCGCTCCAATTCGGAAAGGATGTTTCGGCTGTGTCCTACTCCCTGGAGGAAGAACCGGAGGAGGGCCTGGGCCGGACAACCTCCTTCCTCTCCAACCGGACCGAGATTGTCTATGGCAAGGAAATTCCCCTTGCGGTTCAGATCAGCACGGCCCAAAATCAGGTGGTATCCTACAACCCGGAGTATTTCTTCCGGCCGGAGGAATACGAGAGTCTGGGCTATGAACACGTCTGCGCTTTGACGGTGACCTTCAGTCAGGAGCCCCTTTCATAAAAAGCAGAGAACGGCGGACCCTTGCGGGCCCGCCGTTTTTTGGGGCTTACAGCATGCACTTTCCCCGAGCCATGTACTTACCCTCCGGAGAGGAAACCAGAACGTTTCCGCTCTCCACGGCCAGCCGGCCCCGCAGCCACACTTGCTGGATGCCGCCGTCTGTGGCGAAGCCCTCGTAGGGACTGTATCCGGCGGCGGAGATGCAGTCTTCCGCCTGGATGATATGGCCGCCGCTGGGATCATACACCACAATGTCTGCGTCGCTTCCCGGCTGAAGCGTGCCCTTCCGGGGGAAGAGGCCATAGAGCTTTGCCGGGTTTTCGCAGAGCAGGCGGCACATCTGGGCCACGCTGAGCTTCCGCCGGGCCACGCCGCAGGACCAGATCAGCTCTCCGCGCGTTTCCACACCGGGCAGCCCCCCGGGAATCTTCGTGAAATCCTCCAGCCCCATGGCTTTCTGTTCCAGCGTGAAGGAGCAGTGGTCTGTGGAAATGGTCTGGATATCGCCCCGGCGAAGGCCCTTCCAAAGGGCGTCCTGCTCCTTTCGGTCCCGCAGGGGCGGGGCGCAGATGTAACGGGCGGCCTCGGAAAAGATGTCCTGATAGTAGAGGCTCTCGTCCAAAGTCAGATACTGGGGACAGGTCTCCACATAGACCGTTTGTCCGCGCTTCCGGGCCAGACGGACTTCCTCCAGGGCGTCCCGGTTGGTCAGGTGAACGATAATCACCGGGGCCTCTGCCGCCTGGGCAATGCGCAGCAGCCGGCCCACCGCCTCCGCCTCCAGATAGGGGGGACGGGTCTGGGGATGGCTGGCGGGCGAGAGTGCTCCGGCGGCTTTTTTTTCGGCAATCATACCGTCAATGACCCCGGCGTTCTCGCAGTGGACGCCGCAGACGCCGCCCAGAGCCTTCAGCTCCTTCAAGGCCCAGTAGAGGTCCCGGTCTTCCAGGAGCATGGCGGGATAGGTCATGTACATTTTAAAGGAGGAGATGCCCTGAGCGAACATTTCCGGCAGCTCCCGGCGGATGTTCTCGTTCCAGTCGTCAATGGTCATGTGGAAGCCGTAGTCGCAGAAGGTTCTGTCCGAGGCCTTTTTCCGCCACCGGTTCAGGCCGCTGGCCAGGGATTCCCCTTTGTTGGGACAGGCGAAGTCCAGTACGGTGGTGGTGCCTCCCCGCAGAGCGGCCCGGGAACCGGAGGCAAAATCGTCGGCGGTGACCGTGCCGGCGACCTCCAGGTCAAAATGCGTGTGGGCGTCGATAAAGCCGGGAAAGAGGATGCAGCCGGTGACGTCCACCACCCGGTCCGCCGGTTCCTTGAGGGTCCGGGCCAGGGCGGAGACCTTCTCTCCCTCCACCAGCAGGTCTGCCCGGCGGACGCCCTTGCCGGAGACTACCGTGCCGCCCTTGAACAGTGTGCGCATACGCAGTTCCTCCGTTCTGTAGTGTTGGATAGGGCCAGTATAACACAGCCCCCAGGAAATTTCCAGAGCGAAAACGCCAGCCGCGGGAAAGTGGTTTTCCAAAAAGAAAGGCGCAGCGCATTCTGTGTAAAATTCCCGTAAAGAATCTGTGATTTTCTTGCAAAAACTGCTCTGTTTATGCTATGATAAACCCCCTCTATTCGAATATGAACTTGCAGAAAGGAGGCGTCCGCATGAGCCGTTTTGTCCGCTGGCGCGGCCAGCTGGGGCACACGAAAACCGTACTGGGAGAGAAGGTGCGGGAGGCCCTGGCTTCCGTGCTGCCGATTACCGCCATTGTGCTGGTTCTATGCTTTACCGTTTCTCCCCTGCCGGCGGACATTCTTCTGGCCTTTCTGCTGGGGGCGGTGCTGCTGATTACCGGCATGGGCTTTTTTACCTTGGGGGCTGATTTGGCCATGACGCCGATCGGCGAGCAGCTGGGCTCCTACATTGCCCGGTCCCGGAAGCTGCCGTTCATGGTGGCGGGCGGATTTCTCACCGGCGTCATTGTCACGGTCTCCGAGCCGGACCTTCAGGTCCTGGCCGCCCAGGTCCCCGGTATTCCCAACGGTGTATTGGTGGGAGCGGTGGCGGCGGGTGTGGGGGTGTTTTTGGCGGCGGCGCTGCTGCGGATTCTCGTTCAGGTGCCGCTGCAGTGGATGCTGATTGCGGCCTATGGAGCGGTGTTACTGCTGGCGGCGTTTTTTGTGCCGCGGGATTTTCTGGCTGTGGCCTTTGACTCCGGCGGCGTCACCACCGGGCCCATGACCGTGCCCTTCATCATGGCTTTGGGCCTGGGCGTATCCTCTATCCGCAGCGACCGCAGTGCCGCCCAGGACAGCTTTGGTCTGGTGGCCCTGTGCTCTGTGGGTCCCATTTTGGCGGTGCTGCTTCTGGCGCTGCGGTATCCGGCGTCGGGCAGCTATGTGTCTGCGGCGCTGCCCCGGGCGGCGGACAGCCGGGAGCTGGGCGGACTGTTTTTAACGGCGGTCCCTGCCTATGCCTGGGAGGTGCTGAAGAGTCTTTTTCCCATTGCGGCCTTTTTTGCGCTGTTTCAGGCGGCGGCTTTGCGGCTGAAACGGAAAAAGGTCTTGAAAATCCTGGTGGGAATTCTGTATACTTATATTGGACTGTCCCTCTTTCTCACAGGGGTCAACGTGGGCTTTCTTCCGGCGGGCTCTTACCTGGGGCGGCAGATTGCCGCGCTGCCGGCGAAGTGGCTGCTGGCGCCCATAGGGATGCTGATGGGCTGGTTTATTGTCCAGGCGGAGCCTGCAGTCCATGTGCTGAACAAACAGGTGGAGGAGATTACCGCCGGCGCTATTCCTGGCGGCGCGATGCGGGCCAGCCTGTCCATCGGCGTGGCCTTGTCCGTGGGGCTGGCTATGGTGCGGGTACTGACGGGAATTTCGATTTTTTGGTTTCTGGCGCCGGGGTATCTCTTGGCGGCGGCGCTGTCCTTCTGCGTGCCGGAGATTTTTACGTCCATTGCCTTCGACTCCGGCGGCGTAGCGTCGGGACCCATGACGGCCACCTTTCTCCTGCCCTTCGCGGCGGGGGCCTGCGAGGCGCTGGGGGGCAATGTGGTGACGGATGCCTTCGGCGTAGTCGCTATGGTAGCCATGACGCCGCTGCTGACCATCCAGCTGCTGGGCTTTGCCTACCAGCGGAAGCGGATGGAGACGAAGCCGGAACCTGTGGACGAGGAGATTATCGAGCTGTGAGCGCAGCGGAATGGTTCATCCGGTGAAATAATAGGAGAGACCTTGGAATGTACGCAGTTAGAAATTAGAAAGGGGGCGTGGCCATGGGCGGAGCGGTTCTCATGATTGCCATCACGGACCGCAGCCGGGGGAAGGAGTTTGCCGCCTGGATGCACAGCCAAGACATTCCCCTGGTGTTGGAGGTACTGGGCCGGGGAACGGCCACAACGGAGATATTGGACTGTCTGGGCCTGGAGGCCACGGAGAAGGTGGTATTGCTGGCGGCAGCGTCCCAATCGGAGAAGCTGGTGCGCCGGGCAGAGCGGGAGCTGTGGCTGGACGTGCCGGGGCGGGGAATTTTGATGATGTCGCCTCTGTCCAGCATTGGCGGCGCGCGGGCCCGGGACTATCTGCTGCAAGGGGAGGTGGAGGACACGGTGGAAAAGGAACGAACCCACGAACTGATTATCGTGATTACGAATCGGGGCCACACAGATCAGGTGATGGATGCGGCCCGGTCCGCCGGCGCGGCGGGAGGAACGTCTCTCAACGCCAAGGGCACTGGTACAGAGCTGGCAAGGAAGTTTTTCGGCGTTTCCATCGCCGCAGAGAAGGAACTGGTGCTGATTCTCACCCGGGAGGAAGACCGCAGGAATATTATGAAGGCCGTCATGCGGGAGGCTGGAATGCAGACCGACGCGCAGTCGGTGGTGTTTTCGCTGCCGGTGGTGGATTTGGCGGGGCTTCGAAAACTGGAAGAACCGGATTAGTTTTTAATAGGGCTTGGATTTGCGGCTCCCCCCAAAGGGGAGTCTTTTTTCCTCTGGGAGGGGAAATCTGACCTTCCTCCCCAGGGACGTTCTGCGGCTTTGCAGGCAAGGCATGGAGTGCCTGACCCAAAAGATACGCGTTTGGAAAGGTGGCCGTTCTGCACAAAATCGGGGGTAGACAAATGGAGATTTATGGGATACACTATACAAAAGGAGTTGATGAGCATGTCTGAGAGCTATGCTGGAAAAATTAATCGAAAGCTGCTGAAAAAACGCCGCATCATTGACGCCGCCGCCGGACGTATCCCTGCGGACCTCGTCCTCAAAAACGCCGCCTATGTCAACGTGTTCTCGAATCAAATCTGCCGTGCCGATATTGCTGTCGCCGAGGGCCTGATTGTCGGCATGGGCAAGTACTCCGGCAAAGTTGAGCAGGACTGTTCCGGCAAAATCGTCCTCCCCGGATTTCTGGACGCCCATATCCATCTGGAAAGTTCCCTGGTCTCGCCCGCCGAGTTTGTCCGTGCGGTCCTGCCCCATGGTACGACGACTGTGATTACCGATCCTCACGAAATTGCCAATGTGATGGGGGCGGATGGAATCGAGTATATGCTTCAGGCCACCGAGGGCCTGCCGGTAGATGTTCGATTTATGCTGCCCTCCTGTGTGCCGGCCACGCCGCTGGATGAGTCCGGCGCCGTTCTGGATTACCGCGCCCTGGATTCCTTCTATGACCACCCCCGGGTTCAGGGATTGGCGGAGATGATGAACTTTGTGGGGATTCTGGCGGGGGATATCGAGCCGGTGGAAAAAATTGTTGCGGCTCAGGCGCACCATAAGAAAATTGATGGTCATGCCCCGGATCTTCAGGGCAACGATCTCAATGCCTATATTGCCGCCGGGGTTTACTCCGACCATGAGTGCCACGATCTTCAGGACGCCATTGCCAAGCTGGAGCGGGGACAGTTCATCATGATTCGGGAAGGCACGGCTGCCCGGAATCTGGAGGCCCTGGCCCCCCTTCTCTGTGACCGCTACGTAGAGCGCTGTATGTTCTGCACCGACGACAAGCACCCCAATGATCTCCTGGAGAAGGGCCACATAGACTATATTCTGAAAAAGGCCATTGCCCTGGGGGCGGATCCCATTACCGCCGTTAAGGCCGCCTGCCACAACGCCGCCCGTTATTTTCTCCTCAACAACCGGGGAGCTATTGCGCCCGGGTACCTGGGGGATTTTGTGGTGATTGACAATTTCCAGGACTTCCATATCCAGCAGGTTTACAAAAAAGGCGAACGGATGGTGGAGAACGGCGTGGTACGGGATTTTCCCCTGCCGAAGGTGGAACCGTATCTGATCGAACGGGCCCACGACACCTTTCATCTGAATATCCTGTCCGCAGAGGATTTCACGGATCACCGTCCCCGGGGAATTCTGGGTATGGTGGATGGAGAGATTACGACACAGGATGCTGGGTATTCGGACCGCATTGACGTGGAGTATGATGTGCTGAAGATTGCTGTGGTGGAGCGCCACCGTGCCACCCGCCACATCGGCATTGGGTTTCTTCAGGGCTACGGATTGAAGTCCGGAGCGGTGGCGACCAGCATTTCCCACGATTCGCACAATGTTATTGTGGTGGGGACCAGCGAGGAGGCCTGTGCTGCCGCCGTCAACCGGGTGACGGCTTTGGGAGGCGGCATCGTAGTCTGGGACCAGGGGGAGGTACAGGCGGAAGTGCCCCTGGGCATTGCGGGCATTATGAGTGATGAGCCTCTGGAGACGGTGAACCGGAAGCTGGAGGAAGCCAAGGCTGCCGCCCATTGTCTGGGTGTGGGCCGGGGGATTGATCCCTTTATGACACTGAGCTTCATGGCGCTGCCAGTGATTCCCGCTCTGCGGATTACCACCCGAGGGGTCTTTGACGTCAGCAGCCAGAGCTACGTTTGACCGTGCAAAATAGAAACAACAGAGCTGGAGGATGTGTCCTCCAGCTCTGTTGTTGGTGGGAAGCGGCCTGTGTCGGGAAGGGGAACGGAGGGTTACCGCTGGCTGCTGTTTTTCCGGTTCTCCGGCAGACGGAAGAGGCTTACCATCTTTTTCAGCAGACTGGCCTGAGAGCTCAGCTCCTGGCTGGTGGCGGCACTTTCCTGGGCGGTGGCGGAGTTGGTCTGCACCACGTTGGAGATCTGCCCAATCTGCTCCTGCACCTGGGTTACGGATTCGGCCTGGGTTCCGGCGGCGGAGGCAATTTCGTTGATGGTATCCACAATGGACCGGGCGCCGCCGACCACGGCTCCCAGACGGGCGGCCGTCTCGTTGGCGATTTTCGTTCCGTCCTCCACGGCGGAGACCGAGCGGGCAATCAGGGCGGTGGTGGACTGGGAGGCCTCGGAGCTCTTGGCGGCGAGGCTGCGCACCTCGCCGGCCACTACGGCAAAGCCCTTTCCGGCTGCGCCTGCCCGTGCGGCTTCTACAGCGGCGTTCAGAGCCAGAATGTTGGTTTGGAAAGCAATGTCCTCGATGGTTTTGATGATTTTTCCAATCTCTCCGGAACTGGCGTTGATGGCTTCCATAGCGCGGATCATCTCCTGCATTTTCTCGTTGCTCTCGGTGATCTGCGTACCCATGGTTTGGGCCTGACGGCTGGCCTGCTGCGCGCTGGCGGCGGTTTGGGATACCTGTTGGGAGATATCCTGGATGGTTTCCTGAAGCTCCTCCACGGCGCTGGCCTGTTCCACCGCGCCCTGGCTCAGGGCCTGTGCGCCAATGGCCATCTGTTCCGATCCGGCGGAGACCTGACCGGAGGCCCCCACGATTTCACCCAGGGTGCCGTTGAGCTTCTCCAGAATTTCGTCCAGCGAGGCGCGGATGGAAGTGAAGTCCCCGATGTAATCGCCTTGAACCTGAACCGTGAGGTCGCCCTGAGAGATGGACTTTAACACGGAGGAAATTTCTCCTATGTAGTCCTTCAGCCGCTGGATGGTGTTGTTGAAACTGCTGGCCAATGCGCCGACCTCATCCTGCGAGTGAATGTCCAAAGTCAGGTCCTTGCCGTCCCGCAGGCCCAGGTCGCCTTGCTCCATGGTCTGGGCTACGGCGGTGAGCTGGGCAAGGGGAACGGAAACCCAGCGGCGGATGAGCACGGTCATCAGGAAGATGCCGAAGAGAATCAGCAGCAGTCCGGAGAGGGCGGAGAGGACGATGGTCAGGTAGATTTGACCGGAGACATCGGCCATGGAGATGCCGGCGAAGAGCAGGCCGTTGACCTGTCCGGAGGCGTCCCGGGTTGGAACGTAAGAGCAGTAGTGCTGCTCGCCCAGGATGGTGGCTTTCCCGGTATAGGATTTGCCCTGTGTCAGAACGATTTCGGCCACGTTGCTGGCCAGACGGGTGCCCACAGCCCGCTGTCCATTCTGGACAATGGTGGTATAAGCTCGGGTATCGCCGCTGAAGATGGTGAATTCACAGCCCATGTTGGCGTTGAGGTCGTCCAGCAGGGCGTTCAGGTCCTGGCCGTCTGCGGCTTTGGATAGCTCGTAAGCCAACAGATTGGTACCCCGAAGGCAGGTATCTTCCAACATGTTCATAGTCTGCCGGTAAAACATGGCGATACACAGGAGAATCATCAGCAGGGTACTGGCGGCCTGAAGATAAGCGCCGAGGCTGCCGACCTTCTTGCCGATGCGTTTGCTCTTTTTCGCGGATTGCTTGGGAGAATTGCCCATCATTTTCATCACTCCACACACAAAATCAGAATTCGTCAAAGCGCATGGCGCAAAGAACGGAATTTAGTATAACATAGTTCTCAGGTTATTTCCAGTGCTTTTTCCCGCGTCTCCGTGGAAATGAACGAAATTTTTTCAGAGGGGAAATTTGAAAAAAGGGCTTGACTTTGAGAAAAGCTCTGGTATAATAAAACATGCTCATTTCCGGATGGGTATTCTAAGATTCATCCGCTTCATATTGTATGGAGAAGTCGCCTAGTTGGTCGAGGGCGCATGATTGGAAATCATGTAGGCCCCTAAAGGGTCTCGAGGGTTCGAATCCCTCCTTCTCCGCCAGCTCA
>JAAWLO010000063.1 GCA_022797935.1 Oscillibacter sp.
GAGCTGTCAGCCGCAGGCTGACTGAGGGAGTCCCCAAGGGCTGCGCAGGGCTCCGGAGGACTCCGAAGAACTCCCTCCGTCACGGCTTCGCCGCGCCACCTCCCTCTAAGAGGGAGGCTTTGGGATTACGGTCGTTCACAATTTATCTGCTCATTCCATTACCCTGGGGTCTGGGCAGCGCCCAGCGCTCTCCTATCATAGCACGAACCGCCTGCCGGAGCAAGAACCAAAAACGCGGGGCGGCGAAAACGCGTTTTCGCCGCCCCGCTCAGGTGCTTCAGCCCTGTTTCCCGGAGGCCCTTTCATCCGCCGTTTCGCTCCAGAGACGCGGCGTGCTCCGCCTCTATGACATCCAGGAGCTCCGCAATCCGGCCCGCGGGATCGTTCTCCCGGCAGGCCGTCAGGGTCTGGGCAAAGGCCTCCGTCCCGCCGTAAAAGGCGGCGTCCGCGCTGCCAAGGAACTGGCAGACGATTTCCGCCGTGGGCATGGGCTCCCAGCCGCTGAGCTCCGTAACCTGATCCCCTATAAGGACCAGATAGGCCAGCACTGCGTTGGGGGCCTCCAGGAAGCGGTCCCGCAGCTCGCAGCAGGCGGCCTCGGTGGCGGCGTCTCCTGCCAGCACAAAGGCAATCAGCCGGTCCAGGGACACCGTGTCCGTGTGGCTGAAGACATATTCAAAATTGGGGTTGTTAAAGCTGCCCTCCAGGTTGAAGGCCTGCGCGTCTGTGCTGACAATTTGCCAGTCCGTCTCCTCCAGGGCCTCCAGAGCCGGGGCGGCGTCTTCGGCCAGCGCCTCGTCCTCCGGTCTTGCCGGAGCGGCGGAGGCGTTCCCTTCGCCAGAGACCGGGGCTTCCTCTTCGCCGGAAGCCTCCCCCGGCGCGGGGCCGGATTCGGAGGGCGGGCCGGCCTCGGAGGGTGCTGCCGGGGCCTCTGTCTCCGAGGGTGGAGCGGCGTCAAAAGGCACGGCCTCCTGTCCGCCGCAGGCGGCAAGCAGGAGGCACAGTGCCAACGCCAGAGCGGTGATGCCCTTGACGTTTGTTTTCATCTTATTTGCTCAGAGCCTCGTCAATGGCCTTGGCCGCCGTCTTGCCCGCGCCCATAGCCAGGATGACCGTGGCCGCGCCGGTGACGGCATCACCGCCGGCATAGACGTTCTCCCGGCTCGTCAGACCGTCCTCGTTGACCACAATGCCGCCCTTCTTGTTGATCTCCAGACCCTTGGTGGTAGACTTAATCAGGGGGTTGGGGCTGGTACCCAGGGCCATGATGACGCAGTCCACGTCCAGGTCAAAGGCGCTGTCGGGCTTCTCAATGGGACGGCGGCGGCCGGAGGCGTCGGGCTCGCCCAGTTCCATCTCAATGCAGCGAATCTTGTTGACGTCGTCGTTTTCGTCGGCGAAAATCTCCACCGGGTTGCACAGGGTCTTGAAGATGACGCCCTCTTCCTCGGCGTGCTCGACCTCTTCATGCCGGGCGGGAAGCTCCTCCATGCCCCGGCGGTAAACGATGTACACCTCGGCCCCCAGACGCTTGGCGCAGCGGGCGGCGTCCATAGCCACGTTGCCGCCGCCCACGACAGCCACCTTCTTGGGCCGCTGAATGGGGGTGTCGGAGTCAGGCAGGTAGGCCTTCATCAGGTTGATGCGGGTGAGGAACTCGTTGGCGGAGTAAACGCCCCGGTAGTTGACGCCGGGGATGTTCATGAACATGGGCAGGCCCGCGCCGGAGCCGATAAACACGGCCTCAAAGCCCTGCTCCTCCATCAGCTCATCCACCGAGATGGTCCGGCCCACCACAGTGTCCGTGGAGATGGTGACGCCCATAGCCTTCAGGCCGTCCACTTCCTTCTGGACAATGGCCTTGGGCAGACGGAATTCGGGGATGCCGTAGACCAGCACGCCGCCGGCCAGATGCAGGGCCTCGAAGACGGTGACGTCGTAGCCCTTCCGGGCCAGGTCGCCGGCGCAGGTCAGACCGGCAGGGCCGGAACCCACCACGGCCACCCGGTGTCCGTTGGACGCGGGCTTCGCCGGGGCCTCGGTGCAGTGGGCGTTGTGCCAGTCGGCCACAAAGCGCTCCAGGCGGCCAATGCCCACGGGATCGCCCTTCTTGCCCCGGACACAGTACATCTCGCACTGGGTCTCCTGGGGGCAGACCCGGCCGCAGACGGCGGGCAGGGCGGAGGTGTTGGAGATAATCTGATAGGCGGCCTCAAAGTCGCCCTTGGCCACCTCGGCGATAAACTCCGGGATATGTACCATAACGGGGCAGCCCTGCATGCAGGCCCGGTTCTTGCAGTTGAGGCAGCGGGCCGCCTCGTCCAGGGCCTGTTCCTCGGTGTAGCCCAGGGCCACCTCCTCAAAGTTCTTGTTGCGGACGTTGGGGTCCTGGGAGGGCATGGGATTTTTCTGTAAAGACATATTGGCCATGGTTACTGGGCCTCCTTTTTGAACAGGTTGCAGGTCTCCTCATACTTGTGCTTCTCAAAGGGCGCGTACATCTGGTTCCGCTTCACGGCCAGATCCCAGTCCACCTTGTGGCCGTCGAAATCCGGGCCGTCCACACAGGCGAACTTCATCTCCCCGCCCACGCTGAGGCGGCAGCCGCCGCACATGCCGGTGCCGTCAATCATGATGGGGCTCATGGACACGGTGGTAGGCACGCCGTAGGGCTCTGTGGTCTTGCAGACGAACTTCATCATAATCATGGGGCCAATGGCGAAAATCTCGTCGTATTTCTCTCCGGCGTCCAGCAGTTCCTTCAGGGCCTCGGTAACCAGGCCCTTGCGGCCATAGCTGCCGTCGTCGGTGCAGATGACCAGCTTGTCGCTGGACTTCTTGAAATCCTCTTCCAGAATCACCAGGTCCTGGCTCTTGAAGCCCACCACGGCGTGAACCTCCGCGCCGTCGTCATGGAACTTCTTCAGCACGGGGTAGGCAATGGCGCAGCCCACGCCGCCGCCGACGACGCAGACCTTTTTCTTCCCGGCGGTCTCGGTGGGCTTGCCCAGGGGGCCCACGAAGTCCTGGAGGCAGTCGCCCTCATTCAGGCGGCGCAGCTTCTCCGTGGTAGCGCCCGCCGTCTGGACAATGATGGTGACGGTGCCCTTCTCCGGGTTATAGGCGTTGATGGTAATGGGGATGCGCTCGCCCTTCTCGTCCACCCGGAGGATGATGAACTGTCCCGGCTGGGCCTTCTTGGCGACCAGAGGGGCCTCAATCTCGTACAGGGTGACGGTGGGGCGCAGGGCCTCTTTTCTGACGATCTTGTACATATGCTTCCTTCTTTCCCAAATCATGGCCAAATTTTGGAGCTTTCCGTGTCCCAACAAGTGACACATTACCAATAGCTTATCACATTTTAAAGACGCCGTCAATCGCTTTTTCCGGATTTCTCCAAACTTTTCCGCACATTTCCGCGCCTTTTGTCCGAAAAAAATTCTCCCCTCTTTCCAGGGGAAAAACCATTGCTTTTCCCGGTGGCTTTGCTTATAATCAAGAGAACTATGACACAGAGAGGGTGTTCTTCATGATGCGCACAGAGCAGAAGCGAAACCTGACCATGCTCTGCGATTTCTACGAGCTGACCATGGGCAGCGGCTATTTCCAGACCGGCCTCCAGGACCGGATCACCTATTTTGACGTCTTCTTCCGGGACGTGCCGGACCGGGGGGGCTTCGCCGTCTGCGCCGGGCTGGAGCAGCTGATTGACTATATCCAAAACCTCCACTTCGGCGAGGAGGACCTGGACTACCTCCGCAGCCGGAACCTCTTCTCCGAGGACTTTCTGGACTACCTCCGCCGGTTCCGCTTCACCGGGGACATCTGGGCCATCCCGGAGGGAACGCCCATCTTCCCCCAGGAGCCGGTCCTCACCGTCCGGGCCCCCGCCATTGAGGCCCAGCTCATTGAGACCTTCGTCCTCCTGACCATCAACCACCAGAGCCTCATTGCCACCAAGGCCAACCGCATTGTCCGGGCGGCCCAGGGACGGACGGTGCTGGAATTCGGCTCCCGCCGGGCCCAGGGTACTGACGGGGCCATCTCCGGCGCCCGGGCGGCCTATATCGGCGGCTGCGCCGGAACGGCCTGCACCATCTCCGACCAGCTCTTCGGCGTCCCCGCCGGGGGCACCATGGCCCACGCCTGGGTCCAGATGTTTGACACGCAGTATGAGGCCTTCGAATCCTACTGCAGGCTCTACCCCCACAACGCCACCCTGCTGGTGGACACCTACAACACCCTGAAATCCGGCGTGCCCGACGCCATCCGGGCCTTCGACGCAGTCCTGAAGCCCCTGGGCATCCGGCAGTGCGGCATCCGCCTGGACTCCGGCGATATCGCCTATCTCACCCGCAAGGCCCGGAAGATGCTGGACGACGCCGGGTGGACGGAGTGCCGCATCTCCGCCTCCAACTCCCTGGACGAGTATATCATCCGGGACCTGCTGATTCAGGGGGCGGAGGTGGACCTCTTCGGCGTGGGCGAGCGGATGATTACCGCCAGCAGCCAGCCGGTGTTCGGCGGGGTGTACAAGCTGGTGGCCGTGGAGGACGGGGACGGCACGGTCCACCCCAAAATCAAGGTCAGCGAGAACGTGGCCAAAATCACCAACCCCCACTATAAGAAGGTCTACCGGATTTTCGACCGGGCCACCGGCAAGGCCGAGGCGGACTATATCACGGTCTGGGATGAGCCGGTGGACAGCGGCCAGCCCCTGGAGCTCTTCGACCCCCAGTCCACCTGGAAGCGGAAGACCTATACGGATTTTATCATCAAGCCCCTTCAGGAGCCCATTTTCCGGAACGGAGAGCTGGTGTACCGCCGTCCCTCCCTCCAGGAGATTCAGGCCTACTGCCGGGAGCAGGTGGATACCCTCTGGGACGAGGTGAAGCGCTTCGAAAATCCCCACACCTACTACGTGGACCTGAGCCAGCGGCTCTGGGACATCAAGCAGGCCCTGCTGCGGGAGAGCAAATGACAAACCCAAACCCCGCCTGCCGGTTGGATGCCCCCCCACCGGCGGGCGGGGTTCTGCGCGAAAGCGGACGGAGGAAGCCGAAACCGGCAGATTCCCTGCGGCGGATGGAAAATGAAAACCCGAACAGCGAATACGCCGGTTCCGAAAACCAGCGGAAGCCCCGCTTTAAACTGGAGGAGGAAGCGCGGAAATTCTTCTATTTCCGGCAGGAGGCGCAGATTCCGGCCAAGAGCGGCGCGGCCCCTTTCCCGGCGGCTTGACAGCGCCCGGAGAATGTGCTATACTTCCTTCGTTCAAAAAAGAACCGTTCAAAACAGAACAAAGGAGGCCCGGGAATGATTACCATCACCCAGCTGATCCGCCTTCCCCGGTGGTTCCGGAAATACTATGAACAGCAGTTCGTCCCCCTGCTGGAGGAAAGCGGCCTGACCATGCGGGACCTCCATGTCCTGCTCTTCCTGGCCAACCACCCGGAACAGGACACCGCCCGGGACGTGGCGGAGGTCCGGGGCTTGGCCAAGTCCCAAGTCTCCCAGGCGGTGGAGACCCTGACCGGCCGGGGCTGGCTCCGGCGAACCCCCAGCCGGTCGGACCGCCGGGTAGTTCATCTCACCATTACCGGCGAAGGCATTCCTCTGGCCCGGGAGGCCCAGGCCATTCAGGCCGCCTGCGGGCAGCGGCTGCTGGCGGGGCTCAGCGAAGCGGAACAGGCCCTCTTTCTGGACCTGCTGGAACGGATTCTGAATACCGCGGAACAATTGACAGAAGGAGTGTGCGAATGAACCGTCAATCTGTGGACCTGGGCAGCGGCTCCGTGGGGAAGCTGCTGTTCTCCCTGGCCCTGCCTACCATCACCTCCCAGGTGGTGAACATGCTTTACAATCTGGTGGACCGGATCTATATCGGCCACATGCAGCCCGCCAGCACCGTGGGCGCTCTGGCCCTCACCGGCGTGGGCGTCTGCCTGCCGGTCATCATGGTTATTTCCGCCTTTGCGGCCCTGGTGGGCATGGGCGGCGCGCCCCGGGCTTCCATTCAGGAGGGACGGGGAGACCTGGAGGGGGCCCAGCGGATTATGGGCAACAGCTTTGTTCTGCTGGTTCTCACCTCCCTGGTACTGACCCTGGTGTTCCGGTTTTTCGCCGGTCCCCTGCTGCAGCTCTTCGGCGCCAGCGAGAATACCATTGGCTACGCCCTGGATTATATGCGCATCTACTCCCTGGGCACCCTCTTCGTCCAGGTCACCCTGGGCATGAACGCCTATATCACCGCCCAGGGCTTCACCACCGTCAGCATGAAAACCGTCCTCATCGGCGCGGGGCTGAACACCCTCCTGGACCCGGTGTTCATCTTCGTCTTCGGCCTGGGGGTCCGGGGGGCGGCCCTGGCCACCATTCTCTCCCAGGCGGTTTCCGCCCTGTGGGTCCTCCGCTTCCTCACAGGGTCTCAGACCAAGTGGCGGCTGCGGCGGGAGGACTTCCAGCTCCAGCCCAAGGTCTTTCTGCCCTCTCTGGCCCTGGGGCTGTCCCCCTTCATCATGCAGTCCACGGAGAGTCTCATTGCCGTCTGCTTCAACTCCTCGCTGCTGAAGTACGGCGGGGACCTGGCCGTGGGGGCTATGACGGTGCTGACCAGCATGATGCAGTTTGCCATGATGCCCCTCCAGGGCCTGACCCAGGGTGCCCAGCCCATCATCAGCTACAACTTCGGCGCGAAAAATCCCCAGCGGGTCCGGGACGCCTTCCGCTGCCTGCTGCGCAGCTGCCTGCTGTACTCCGCCGCACTCTGGGCCCTGGTGCAGCTGTTCCCCCGGGCCTTCGTACAGATTTTCAACAGCGACCCCGCCCTGGTGGACTACGGCGCCTGGGCCCTGCGGATTTATATGGGAACCACCGGCCTCTTCGGCATCCAGATTGCCTGCCAGCAGACCTTCGTGGCCCTGGGAAATGCCAAGACCTCTCTGTTCCTGGCCGTCCTGCGGAAAATCATCCTGCTGATTCCCCTCATCTATATTCTGCCGAACTTCTTTGCCAACAAGGCCTTCGCCGTTTTCCTGGCGGAACCGGTGGCGGATTTCCTGGCGGTGGCCACCACCGCGTCTATGTTCGCCGTGCAGTTCAAGGGAACCCTGGCCGGACTGGAGGAACCGAAGCCGCCCGCCTGATAAGAAGAGAAAAACGCCCGGAGGAATACAGTTCCCCCGGGCGTTTTTGTCCCTCTCATCTCTCAGCGGGACCGCTTCCCCTCGCATTTGGCCAGGAAGCGCTGGTTCTGAATGATGGCCCGGGTATGGGACCCCTGGCCAATGGGGCCGGTCTCATCCCCGGCGGACAGCCGGAATTCCACCAGCTTCCCATTCTCCGACACGGAGAGAATCTCCGCCTCGGCCCAGACCTGCATGCCCACCGGAGTGGGGGCGTCGTGGGTGATATCCAGGCGGGTGCCCACGCTGCCCAGGCCCTCCTCCAGGAAGGCCTGCAGGGCCGTGGCGGCGGCGTTCTCCATCAGGGCCGCCATCATGGGCGTGGCAAACACCGGCAGCGCGCCGGAACCCACGGCGGCGGCGGTCAGGGCCTCCGTCACCGTCTCTTCCAGGCGGCATTTCGTTCCAATCAAAATCATAGCGTCTCTCCTTAAGAACCTGTATTCATGACCGGGGGATGCCGGATGGGCGAGGATTTTTCCCGCCAGACAAGGAAATTTTTCGCAGGAATCCTGACGGATTTCAAGGAAAATTGACGCGGTATGGCGGGAAAAAGACTGCTCAAACGGCGTCCAACGGTTGTGAATACAGGTTCTAAATCCCCAGCTCGGTCCAGAGGTCGTTGTAAAGCTTCCGAATCTCCATGGGCAGAACCAGATAGACTTCGCACTTCTCCAGAACCTCCGGCGGGGCGGCAATAATCGCATAGTCCTCCGGGTCCAGGGCCTCGCCGTAGAGCTCCTCGTAATAAGCGGGATACTGCTCCAGGGCCTCCTGGTTGGGGGAGCCGTACCAGAGGTAGTCCATATTTTTGAGGTTGGCCTCGGTGGAGGCGATAAAGTTGATCCAGGCCTCGGCCTCCTCCTTGTGGGGTGCGCCCTTCAGCACGCACATGGCGTCCATGAACCAGTTGGACCCCTCCTCCGGCACCACGAAGGCCAGGTCCTCGTTGTTCTCCCGCATGGTGAGGTAATCCCCGGCGTAGTAAGCGCCAATGGCGGCGTTGCCGCCCTCCAGCTTCTGGAAAATCTCATCCATGACGAAGGACTGATAAACACCCCGGTTCTTGGCGTCCTGCAGCAGCTGGAAGGCCTCCCGCAGCTCCGTCCCGTCGGTGGTGTTCAGGGAATAGCCCAGGTAGCTGAGGGCAATGCCCATGGCGTCCCGGGAGTTGCGGAACATCAGCACCTCCCCGGCATACCGGGAATCAAACATGGCGCTCCAGCTGGTGATGGGCTCCTCCACCATGGAGGTATTGTAGATGATACCCACCGTGCCCCAGGCGTAGGGGACGGAATAGCGCTCCTCCGGGTCGTAGCTCAAACCCTTGAAGCGCTGGGAAATCAGGCTGTAATTGGGGATGTTCCCAAAGTCCAGCTCCGCCAGCATGTCTTCCTCGATCAGCTGGGAAATCATGTAATCCGAGGGGACAATGACGTCGTAGTCCCCCGCCCCGCTCTTGAGGAGGGAGTACAGGGCCTCGTTGCTCTCGGCGGTCTGGTAATTGACGATAATTCCCGTCTCTTCCTCAAACTGGGTAATCAGGTCCTCGTCAATATACTCGCCCCAGCTACACACATTCACCACCGGCTGGGCGTTGGTGGCCCCGGTGAGCAGCACCACCGCCGCCAGGAAGCAGGCGGCCAGTCCCCCGGCGGCGCAGCGGCGCAGCACCCGTCCCCGGGGGGTGTCCAGCGCCCGGGCCACGGGGCCGGGGCTCCGGCGGGGTCCCTCAGCGCCCCGGCGCTCCAGCAGGGCCTCCCGGACGTTCACCGCCACCAGCAGCAGCAGAACAATGACGAAGAGGAGGGTGGAAATGGCGTTGATCTTGGGGGTAACCCGCTTCTTCGTCATGCCGTAGATGGTCATGGCCAAGGTGGAGGCGGAGGACCCCGCCGTGAAATAACTGATGATGAAGTCATCCACGCTCATGGTGAAGGCCGTCAGGGCGCCGGAGACAATGCCGGGCTTGATTTCCGGCAGAATCACCTTCCAGAAGGCCTGCATCCAGGTGCAGCCCAGGTCCTGGGCGGCGTCCACCAGATTCTTGTCCATCTGCCGCAGCTTGGGGCCCACGGAGAGGATGACGTAAGGGATGTTGAAGGTGACATGGGCCAGCAGCAGGGTGCCGAAGCCCAGGGTCAGCCGGGTGGGCAGGGTGACGGCCCCCTGGATGCCGTTGAACCAGGCGGCAAAGTCCGACCAGAAGGTGAAGAAGGCCACGAAAAACAGGCACATGGCCACGCCGGTGACAATGTCGGCGTTCATCATGGGGATGTTGTTCACCGTATTCAGCAGCGCCCGCTGCCGCCGCCGGAGGCTGTAGAAGCCAATGGCGGCAAAGGTCCCGGCGGCGGTTGCAATGGCCGTGGCCAGCAGGGAGACCAGCAGCGTCGTGTAGACGCTCTGCATAATCAGCCGGTCCCGGAAGAGCTCCCGATACCAGTTCAGGGAGAAGCCGGACCAGACAATGTTGCTGTTTCCGGCGTTGAAGGAGAAGACGATCAGCAGCAGGATGGGCGCGTAGAGAAAGAGGAACACCAGCGCCGTAAAGACCCGGCTGAACAGAGAATTCGTACCGCGCCTCATAGCATCACCGCCTGTTCCTCGCCCTCGCCGAAGCGGTTCATCACCCACATGCAGACGACAACGATGAGCATCATCACCAGGGAAATGGCAGCCCCCAGCTGGGGATTGTAGGCCCCGCCCAGGAACTGCTGTTCAATCAGGTCGCCCAGCAGCAGCTCCGTGCCGCCGCCCAGCATCTTGCTGATGGCGAAGGTGGACACGGAGGGCACAAAGACCATGGTGATGCCCGACAGCACCCCCGGCAGGCTCAGAGGCAGAATGACCCGGCGGAAGACGTTGAGCCCGTCGGCCCCCAGGTCCCGGGCGGCCTCCAGCAGGGAGATGTCCAGCTTGACGATAACGGAGTAGATGGGCAGAATCATGAAGGGCAGGTAGTTGTACACCATGCCCAGCACCACCGCCCCCTGGGTGTTCATCAGGGGAAAGAAATCCAGCTCCGCCCCGGTAAGGCGGTTGTACAGCGCCAGGACGCCCAGACGCTGAAAGAGCTGGTTCAGCAGGCCGTTGTTCTCCAGGATGGACATCCAGGAGTAGGTCCGCAGCAGGAAGTTCACCCACATGGGCAGCATGATGAGCACCATAGCCACCCGCTGGAACCGGGGGCCCTCCCGGCTCATCATATAGGACACCGGATAGCCGATCAGCAGGCACACCGCCGTGGCGATGAGGGCCAGCTTGAAGGACCGGCCGAAGACCACGGCATAGGCGCCCATGCGGGCGAAGTTGTCCAGGGTAAAGCCGCCGGCGTCGTTGGAAAAGGCGTAGACCACCACCAGCACAATGGGGGCCACCACAAACAGGGCCAGCCAGCCCACGTAGGGCACGGCGAAGCGGGAGAGCTTAGGTTTCATCGCCGCCCTCCTCCGGCTCTGCCACATCCAGCTCGTCGTATTCGTCGGAGAAGGAGGAGTAGTCGCCGTACATGCCGGAGTACCGGCTCTTTTTCATGACGTGGATGCCGTCCGGGTCGATCTTGATGCCGATCCGGGCCCCCACCGGGGAGTGGTCCGTGGTCTGAATCAGCCACTTGAAGCCCCGGAAGTCCACAATAATATCATACTGCATCCCCTTGAAGGTGACGTTGGTGACGGTACCCGTCAGCTGTCCCTGCTCCACGGGGACAATGTCAATGTCCTCCGGGCGGATGACCACGTCTACCGCCTCGTTTTCGGAAAAGCCCCCGTCCAGACAGGGGAACTGCCGGCCGTACATCTGCACCAGGTTGTCCCGGACCATGACGCCGTCAATGATGTTGGACTCGCCGATAAAGTCGGCCACGAAGGCGTTTTTCGGTTCGTTGTAGATGTCCTCCGGGGTACCGATCTGCTGAATGGTGCCCTTGTCCATGACCACAATGGTGTCGGACATGGTCAGGGCCTCCTCCTGGTCGTGGGTCACATATATAAACGTAATGCCTACCTGCTGCTGGATGCGCTTGAGCTCAATCTGCATATCCTTGCGCAGCTTCAGGTCCAGGGCTCCCAGGGGCTCGTCCAGCAGCAGCACCTTGGGCCGGTTCACCAGGGCCCGGGCTATGGCCACCCGCTGCTGCTGTCCGCCGGAGAGCGCATCGGTCCGGCGGTTCTCAAAGCCCTTGAGGCTGACTGCTTCCAGCATTTCCATCACCCGCTCCCGGATTTCCCCCTCCGGAAGCCTGGTCTTCCGCCGTCCCGACGGGTCGCCGGGGTCCGCCCGGCGCTGCATCCGCAGGCCGAAGGCAATGTTCTCGTACACATTCAGGTGCGGGAACAGGGCGTATTTCTGGAAGACGGTGTTGATCTGCCGCCGGTAGGGCGGAACGTCATTAATCCTCACACCGTCGAACAGAACGTCTCCGGAGCTTGGGCTCGCGAAGCCGCCAATGCTCCGCAGCGTGGTGGTTTTACCGCACCCGCTGGGTCCGAGCAGTGTGAGGAATTCTTTGTCGTTGATGTAGAGATTTAAATGATCGAGAACCAGCTCGCCGTCGTACGCCATGCAGAGATCCCGCAGGCGAATCAACTCTTTGGACATGTATCCTCCCCCGTTTCTTTGTAATTTGTAAGGTTGGGTTTTTATGCCTCCTCTCTCGGTTAAGGGGGGAACCTTTTCCGTCGAAATTCAGCATAGTAGTTGCATCATAACGAAAGCGGTCTGAAAAGTCAAGGGCATTGCCGCATTTTTATCCAACATTTTTCCCCCGCTCCGCCGGAGGGCCCGCATCCGGTTCAGGACCGGTCCGGCGCATCGGGAAAATACCGCCGCCGGAAGGGCACGTCCTCCACCCGGAACACCTTGCCCCGCAGGTAGTTCAGCATACCGGCGTCTGTGGGGAAGGAGAAGGCCAGCTGATAGGCGTACAGGGCCTGGCGGGTCTCGCCGTACTTCCGGTTGAGGACGCCGTTTCCGTACTTTCCGTCCCCCAGCAGCGGGCAGCCCAGCTCCGCCAGGGAGACGCGGATCTGATGGGTCCGCCCCGTCAGCAGGCGGCATTCCACCAGGGACAGCTCCCCCCGGGTTTCCAGGGTTTCATAAAGGGTGACGGCGGACTTCCCCCCGGGAACGGGACGGCGGTGGAAGGTCACCAGCTTTTTGGCCTCGTCCTTGCGCAGAAAGCCCTCGATTTTCCCTCCGGCGGGCCGGGGCCGTCCCACGGTGACGCAGAGGTAGGACTTCTCCAGCTCATGGTCCCGGATTTTTTCGTTGAGAATCCGGAGGGTTTCGGCGTTCTTGGCGGCGATGACAATGCCGCCGGTGTTTCGGTCAATGCGGTTGCACAGGGCGGGGGCGAAGGCGTTTTCCTGCCGGGGGCTCCACTCCCGTTTTTGGTAGAGGTAGGCCTGGATGTGGTTGATGAGGGTGTTGACCTTCTCCGTCTCGTCAGCGTGGACCACCAGACCGGGGCGTTTGTCCGCCAGAAGGAGATTCTCGTCCTCGTAGACAATGGTCAGCCGGGGTTGGAAGATGGAGAGGAAGAGATTTTCCTCTTTGGGCTTGTCAAAGAACTCGTCGTTGATGTATAATTGAAGGATATCCCCGGCGCAGAGGCGGGCGTCCCGCTTAGCTCCCCGGCCGTTGACCTTCACCCGCTTGATGCGGATGTATTTCTGCAGCAGCGCCGGAGGCAGCAGGGGCAGGTTTTTGGCTACGAAGCGGTCCAGCCGCTGTCCGGCGTCGTTTTTTCCAATGGTGAGTTCCCGCATGATTGGACCTCCTGAGGGTTTTTGTCTATCATACCGGGTTTGCCGGGAATTGTAAAGGCGGAAAACATCCCGGTTCCTTCTCCCCGGAATTTCCGTTCCCCCTCCAGATACGCGCCAGCCGGGTCCCCCGGCGGAAATGAGGTGCTCCATGAAGAAAGTCCTTGTCATCGGCAGTCCCGGCGCGGGCAAAAGCACCTTTGCCCGGAGGCTGCGGGACATGACCGGCCTGCCCCTTTATTATCTGGACCTGCTCTGGCACAAGGCGGACCGGACCACCGTGTCCAGAGAGGAATTTGATTGCCGTCTGGGGGAGCTTCTCCGGAGGGACCGCTGGATTCTGGACGGCAATTACCTGCGCACCCTGGGCGTCCGTCTGGAGGCCTGTGACACGGTGTTTTTTCTGGATTTCCCCGTGGAGGTCTGCATCCAGGGGGCCCAGGCCCGCATTGGACAGAAGCGGGAGGACCTGCCCTGGGTGGAGACGGAATTGGACGGGGAATTCCGGCAGTGGATTCTGGATTTCCCGTTGGACCAGCTGCCCCGGATTTACGCGGCCCTGGCGTCTTGCCGGGAGAACCAGGACGTCTTTCTTTTCAAATCCCGGCAGGAGGCACAGGACTGGACTCCCTGACGGGGCAGTTGTTTCCGCATATGTAATGATTAGGAGGAGCTATCTATGGTACACGAGTTTTTGCGCGCCGCTCTGCCTTGGATTGCCATGGGGCTTTTCACGGCGGTGTCCTGCGCATGGATGAGCGAAGCGTCTTCGAAGGAGGAATGAGATGAGCGAACCCAACATCCCGGCCCTGCTGGAGGCCATACAAGATGCCCGGCCCTGGATGCGCCGTTTCACGAAGAAAACCTATCCCCAAGCCTTTCAGGACTATACGGTCCAGTTCGGCGGCCTGTTCCGGGAGGCCCTTCGGGACGCCGGGGAGGCGGACTTCACAGCCTTGGCGGACACGCTTCTGGACGGGCTGGCGGAAGGCTGGTCCCGGCAGCGCTTCTGGAACCGGGCTTCGGTCCAGATGAATGACAAGCAGATGCTGGTCTGTTTTCTCTCCCCCATGCTGCTGGAGGACCCGGACTGCGCCCCGCTGGCGGAGGCTCTGCGGGAGGGCTGGGCGGCCCGCTGGCCCAAGGAGCCCTATCAGACCGCCACGGCCAAGCAGCTTCAGAAGGGTTTCCGGCCCACCTTCCTGGGAATTGCCCTGCCGGTGGACCCCAAGGAGGATGAGGAATAAAAAATGGGAAAAAACAAAAAAATAGTTTGACAAGCGGGGACGCATCCTTTATAATACGTAAGGTATCGTTATGAGGTAGCCTATGTTGTTTGATGTAAGACCGATTCTCCACACCCCAGGCCAGCGCCTGGATTTTCAGTTTGACCTGGACCTGTCCGGCCTGGACTTTGACGGCCGCTTTCCCATCTCCCGTCCTGTGGCGGTGGAGGGTGCGGTCCGGAACACGGCTGGCCTGCTGGAATTGGAGCTGACTGCCCGGACGGTTTTGGACGCTGTCTGTGACCGCTGCGGGAAGGCGTTTTCGCTGGAAAAGGAAGTCCGGTATGGCTGTATGCTGGCGGAGGAGCTCCAGAATGGCGAAAGTGACGAAATTGTTCTTCTGGAGGATGGGAAGGCAGACGTGGAGGACTTAGCCCGGACGGCCTTCATTCTGGGATTGGACAGCAAAACTCTGTGTTCGGAAGATTGCAAAGGGCTCTGCCCCCGGTGCGGCGCGGATCTCAACGCGGGTCCCTGCTCCTGCAGAAAGGAGCCCGACCCCCGGCTGGCGGCCCTGGCAAAGCTTTTAGAGAACAATACAAACTAAAGAAGGACGCGCTCCGCGCCTTTTGTAAATTAAGGAGGTGTCACAATGGCAGTACCCAAGGGTAAAGTATCCAAAGCGAGACGGGACAAACGGCGCAGCTCCACCTGGAAGCTGACGGCTCCCAATCTGGTCGTGTGCCCCAAATGCGGTGCTATGCACCTGCCTCACAGAATGTGCCAGGAGTGCGGTACTTACAATGGCCGGGAAGTGAAGGCTGTTAAGTCCGTCGTTTCGAAGTAACCTTCTGTTGGTTAAAGAGAGAGGAGATTCATTCTCCTCTCTCTTTTCTTTCTCCTCTTTCCTGGGGGCTCCCTTCAGGAGGGGGATTTCTTTTTTCCCCGAACGGGGAAGGGGTTCCCTCTTCGAGGGGGGAGTTCTTTTTTCCCCGCAGGGGAAGGTTTTTTCTCCGAATAGGAGGATGTTGCTTTTTTCCCCGAAGGGGGAAGTCTGTACCTGCCCTGACGGGCGGGGGAATGCCAGCCAGGATGCTGGCTGGTTCATTGCAGCACCGTCGCGGCGGGACGATTCCCGGCCCCTGCCG
>JAAWLO010000064.1 GCA_022797935.1 Oscillibacter sp.
GGGAAACCGCCCCTGGGGAGAGCGGGCCAAGGTCTATGAGGACATCGACTACACCGTCTGCGCCCTGGTGCGGGTTCCCAGTAGCATCTCCTACCGCTACCGGGTTCTGGGCGCTGACGAGTTCATCCTGGGGGCAGAGCGCTTCAAGCAGGACACCAGCACAGACAGCGTCATGAGTTATCTCTTCAACACCACGGACGATGCGGAGGAGGGCATGGAGTCCTTCCTGGCCGAATACACCGAGAGCGTCCAGCCCCTCTACGACTACGAGAGCCGGGCCACGTATGCGGCCGAGTTCGAGGGCTTCCAGAGCATGTTCATGACTATGGGCGGGGCCCTAAGCTTCATCATCGGTCTGGTGGGCATTCTGAACTTTATCAACGCGGTGCTGACGGGCATCCTTACCCGGAAACGGGAGCTGGCGGTGCTCCAGTCCATTGGCATGACGGGAAAACAGCTGAAAACCATGCTGGTCTACGAGGGCCTGTATTACACCCTCCTGGCCCTGCTGCTCTCCCTGGTGCTGACGGTCTGCCTGGGTCCCCTGGTGGGAAACACCGTGGGCAGTATCTTCTGGTTCTTCACCTACCGCCTGACGGTGACGCCGATTCTGCTGATTCTGCCGGTGTTCCTGGTCTTGGGCGTCCTGACGCCTCTGTGGACCTACCGGGCGGCGGCGAAGCACACGATTATCGAGCGTCTCCGGGAGGCGGACGGCTGACCCAAACACAATATCCCGCCGGGGGAGGGTTTTTTCCTCCAGCAGAACAGAAAATGGAAACGGCGTCTTTACATCCGGAATTTCCTGGAGTATAATGGAATTCCATACTAAAAAAGGAGGCCGTTTGAAATGCAGATGACCGAACAAGTAAAGAAGCTCCTGAAGGAGCAGCTGTGGATTCTGGCAACCTGCTATGACCACGAGCCCAACGCCGTTCCCGTGGGCCTGAAGACCCTGACAGAGGACGGGAAGCTGGCTGTGGGGGATGTGTTCATGGAGACTACTGTACACAACCTTCAGAAAAATGGCAGAGCCGCCGTCTCTGTCTGCGACGGGAAAGAGGGCTACCAGATCAAGGGCGCTGCCGAGTACTTCACCAGCGGCCCCATTGTGGAGGCCTTCCAGAAACAGGCGGAGACGCTGTTCCACGGCGTGCTGAGCGTGAAGGGCGCGGTAGTCATTACCCCGGAGCGGGTGATCGTCACCACCGGCGGTCCCGACAACAAGAAGGAACTATAACAACAAAACCGTCCGGGGATTCCCCCGGACGGTTTTTGCTTACTTCCGGTCCAGCGCCGCGCAGTCCGCCTGCCCCTCCAGAAGCATTTTCAGCCCATGTTCCAGGGCGGGAAGCACCGCCTCCAGATTCTCCCGGGCGGCTTTGGGGCTACCGGGAAGGTTTACGATCAGGGTCCCGCCCCGGATGCCGGACACGGCCCGGGAAAGCATGGCCCGGGGGGTAATGGCCAGGGACGCCGCCCGCATAGCCTCGGCAATTCCCGGCGTCATGCGCTGGCAGACTGCCAGCGTGGCCTCCGGCGTCACATCCCGGGGGGAGAAGCCGGTGCCGCCGGTGGTAATCACCAGGGCAATCCCCTGCTGGTCCGCCATCCGCCGCAGAGCGGATTGAATTTCCTCCTGTTCATCCGGAACCACCGCCTGCTCCGCCACGGCATACCCCGCCGCCTCCAGCATCGACGCCACCAGGGGCCCTGCCGCGTCCGGACGCTCTCCCCGGGCGCTGCGGTCGCTGACCGTTAAAACTGCCGCTTTGTACATTTCCATTTCCTCCTGTCAAGCCTGCCGTTCTCCGGCGGACGCCGGTTCCTCCAGCAGCATCAAATCCTCCGGCTGAACGGCCGCCCACAGCTGCCCGTCCCGGTCCGGCGCCTGAAACCGGTCTTTTCCCAATTCCATCCGCAGCAAGGGCCCTTCCGCCCCCGCCGGGCGCAGCATCAGCAGCATGGCAAACACATCCTCCGTCACCCGGACCACTTCACAGGGGAAGGCGTTCTGCGCCCCCGGTTCCGCTGGGCGGACGCGGTTGGCCCGGATGCCCAGGGTGGTGACTCCCTCCCGCCAGGGCGCGGCACACTGAAGAATCAAATCGCCCCACAGGGGAATCCGCACCTGCCCCGGCTCTGGTCCCGGCTGAACAGGAACGTAGTTCTTGCACCCGGAGAGCCGGGCGGCGCTGACAGTGCCGGGATTGGCCATCAGGGTCTTGATATCCTCCTGCGGAGAGGCCTTTCCGTTTTCCAGCACGCAGACCTGCCGGCAGTTCCGGTAGACCTCTCCCCGGTCGTGGCTGACCCACAGCACGGGACCGGGAAAGCGGGACAGCACGTCCTGCAGCTCCAATTCCAGCTGCCATTTCAGATAGCTGTCCAGGGCGGAAAAGGGCTCGTCCAGCAAAATGGCCTCCGGCTCCGCCGCCAGAATTCGAGCAATGGCCACCCGCTGCTGCTGCCCTCCGGAGAGCTGCCGGGGACGGAGCTTCTCCAGACCCTTCAGCCGCAGAAGGGCCATCAGTTCCCGGGTCCGCCGGACGGAATCCCGGCGGCAAGCCACGGCAATGTTCTGCTCCGCCGTCAGATGGGGGAAGAGGGCATACTGCTGGAAGAGATACCCCACCTTCCGGCTCTGCGGCGGCAGATGGATGCGCCGGGCACTGTCAAACAAAACCCGGCCGTTCAGCAGAATGCGGCCCCGGTCCGGCTTTTCGATTCCGGCGGCGCATTTCAAGGTCAGGCTTTTTCCACAGCCCGACGCCCCCAGCAGAGCCAGGGCCTCCCCGTTCTCCGCCGTGAAATCCACGTCCAGCAGGAAACTGCCCCAGCGCTTTTGAATCTGTACCGTCAGGGCCAACGGCGGTCCCCTCCTTCCTTGCGCTCCAACAAATTCACCGCCAGCAGCACACTGGCGGAAATCGCCAGATTCACCAGCACCCAGCGAAAGGCCAGGGCGTCTTCCCCCGTGCGCCAGAGCTGATAGACGGCGGTGGAGATGGTGGCGGTCCGGCC
The DNA here is from genome assembly GCA_022797935.1 of Oscillibacter sp. Taxonomy (GTDB): domain Bacteria; phylum Bacillota; class Clostridia; order Oscillospirales; family Oscillospiraceae; genus Oscillibacter. Next base: position 3,025 of record JAAWLO010000064.1, read on the forward strand.
CGGGGTGTACCCGGCGATCATGGACGTGGCCCCATACTCTCCCAGGGCCCGTGCAAAGGCCAGCACCGTTCCCGCCAGAATCCCCTGGCGGCAGCAGGGCATCTGAATGCGCCAGAAGATGTAGGTGTCGCTGAGGCCCAGGGTCTGTCCCGCCTGGGCCAGGGTCTGGTCAAAGGATTCAAAGGCCCCCCGGGCCGTGCGGTACATCAGGGGAAAGCTCACCGCCACCGTGGCGAAGACGGCGGACCACCAGGTCATGGTCAGCCGGAATCCAAAGGTATTCATCACCCACGCGCCCACAGGCCGCTTCGGTCCCAGGGCCAGCAGAAGCAGATAGCCCACCACCGTGGGAGGCAGCACCAGGGGCAGGGTCAGAACCACATCCAGAATTCCCTTTACGAGGCGGGGCACCTTGGCAATCACCTGGGCGGCGAAGACGCCCAGAAAGAAAACCAGCACCGTGGAGATGGCGGCGACGCGGATGGAGTTATACAGGGGAAACCAATCCATAAAAACCTCCGGGAAGGGATTATCAGCCCAGGGGCGTGAAGCCCACGGCCTCCAGCACGGCCCCGGCCTCCGGCGTGCGGAGGTAATCCAGGAAGGCCTGGGCCTCCTCCGGATACCGGCTGGACTTCAGGACGGCGGCCGGATAGATCACCTGCCCGCACATCTCCGCCGTGGCGGTATCCACCACCGTGAGACCAGCGGAACAGGCGTCTGTGGCATAGATGACGCCGCAGTCTACGGCGCCCTCCGACACCTGGGTGGTAACCTCCTTGACGTTGGAACCGTAGGTCAGGACGCCGGATGCGGCCAGCGCGGTTTCATCCAGACCGTAATAAGCGAATAGCTTCTGGGTGTACTGCCCCACGGGTACGTCGCTGTTTCCCACCGCCAGGAGAATGTCCCCCGCCTCCAGAGAGGCTTTCAGGCCGTCAAAGCTACGGATGTTGGCGGGATTTCCCTCCGGTACCGCCAGGGCCACCTTGTTCTCCAGCAGGTCGAAGCGGGTGTTCGACTCGATGAAATCCAGGTTTTCCTCCGGGTTTTCCTCTGGGGCATCGGCGTTGACAGCAGAGGTCACAGCGGCGTCCAGCTGGTTCATCTGCTTCTGCCCGGCGGAGATGAAGATGTCGCAGTCCGCGCCCTCCTGAATCTGGGTTTTCAGGGTACCGGAGGAGTCGAAGTTGAAGACCAGGTTCAGGCCGGGGTGATCCGCCTTGTAGGCCTCTCCAATCTCCGTCAGAGTTTCCTGCATGGAGGCGGCGGCGAAGACAATCAGGTCCAGATTTTCCGCCGGAGCGGGATCCGGGGAATCCGCGGGGACAGGATCGCCGCCGGTATTTCTGCCGCAGGCGGTGAGAGACAGCGCCAAGGTCAGGGATAAAATCACGGGCAAGACTTTCTTCATCGCTATACTCCTTTCAATATCACGGATTGCAGAATCCGCCGCCCCAGCATTTTTCCGGAGCGGTGGTGCAGAGGAACGCGGTTATTTTCCGAATCCGCAATTGGGATAGGTACAGACCTCACAGCCCAGGCACAGCCCGCCCTCGCCAAAGGCGGCAATTTCCTCCCGGGTGATGGGGACCCCGGCGGCAATCTTAGGCAGGACCAGATCGAAGATGGTGCTCTTGGCGTACATGACGCAGCCGGGCAGGCCGCAGATGGGAGTTCCGTCCTCGAAATAGCCCAGCAGGAACATGGCCCCCGGCAGCACCGGCGCGCCGTACGTGATGATATTCGCCCCGCTGCGCTTCACGGCCCCTGGCGTGTTGTCATCCGGGTCCACGCTCATGCCACCGGTACACAGAATCAGGTCCACTCCAGCGGCCCGGACCTCCTGAATGGCGTTGGCAACCGCTTCCATATCGTCCCCCGGAAGGCGGTGCTGAACCGTCTCTATCCCAAAGGCAGCCAGCTTTTCTTTCACCACAGGGGTGAAGGAATCCTGAATCAGCCCCTTGGCCACTTCGCTGCCGGTGGTAATGATTCCGGCGGTTTTCAGCTTCCAGGGCAGCAGCTTCAGCAGGGGTTCGCTTCCGGCGGCTTCCTCCGCCTGCTTCAGCTTTTCTTCCTCAATAATCAGCGGGATGACCCGGGTGCCGCAGAGCTTGTCGCCCTTGCGGACCGCCGTGCCGCCGTGCCGGGTGGCAATCATCAGGTCCCCCAGGGCGTTGACGGCGTTAAGCCGGGCACTGTCCACCAGAAAGAGGCCGTCTATGGCAGCCGTCAGCTCGATCTTGCCCTCCTTCACCCCGTTCTGGTCCAGGTTCTCATTCCGGCAGAGGGCGCAGAGACGCTCCGCAGCATCGTTTTCATGTACCATGCCCGGGACCATCTCCCAGACATACAGATTTTCCTTTCCCATGGACAGCAGAATCGGGATGTCCTCCTCCCGGACCACGTGGCCCTTGCGGAAGCGGGCGTCCTTGTACTGGCCGGGGATGATCTGCGTCATGTCATGGCAGAGAACGTGGCCTACGGCCTCTTTCGTGGGAATCTGTTTCATGCCGTGGCCTCCTGTCCCAGAATTTCCACGGCGTCTCCTTTGCGGACGGCGCCTTCCGTCACCACCACGGCGAAAATTCCCTCTGTGGGCATGACGCACTTGCCGGTGAGCTTCTTGATTTCGCAGTCGCTATGGCACTCCTTGCCGATCTGCGTCACCTCCACCACCGTCTCTCCCAACCGAAGCCGGGTTCCTATGGGCAGATTCTTCAGGTCAATGCCCCGGGTGTTGATGTTCTCCGCGAAGGCCCCCGGCTGGAGCTGGGGCAGCAGGTCCCGCATCTTATCCACGCTCTCTTCCGCCAGAAGGCTGATCTGCCGGTGCCAATCTCCGGCGTGGGCGTCCCCCACAATGCCGTGACGAAGCCGCAGCTGAATCTCCGGCACCTCCCGTTTCAAAGTTCCTTTTTTCTCGCTGATGTTCACCGAAACCACCTGAGCCATGGTTACCACTCCTTTTCATAGTCGCCGCTCTTGCCGCCGGTCTTCCGGCAAAGGCGGACGCTGTCAATCACCATATCCTTCTGAACGGCCTTGCACATATCGTAAACCGTCAGCGCCGCGGCGGACACCGCCGTCAGGGCTTCCATCTCCACGCCCGTCTCTCCCCGGCACTTCACCTCCGCCTGGATGTGAACAGCCTGCTCCTCCAGCTGAAAGCGGATGTCCACCCCCGTCAGCCGGAGGGGGTGGCACATGGGGATGAGCTCATGGGTGCGCTTCGCGGCCAAAATGCCCGCCACCTGGGCCACAGCCAGCACATCCCCTTTGGGCGTGCCGCCGGTGCGGATGAGATGCGCTGTCTCCGGGGACATGCGCACCCGGCCCTCGGCAATGGCGGTGCGGAAGGTCTGGGTCTTTTCCGTCACGTCCACCATCCGGGCCCGGCCCTGTTCGTTGATGTGGGTCAGCTCCATGACTTATCCTCCAATCTGATGCATGTTCCGCTTGGCGTCGCTGTGACCGGTCTCGGTCATGTGATGCCGCTGGGGCTTGGCCGTGATGCCTGCGGCAATGGCCTGGCGCAGGGCCTCCCCCGTCAGGCCCCGGAGGGGAATCTCCTGGTCGGAGTGAAGGCAGGGCTTCAGCCTGCCATCCGCCGTGACCCGGATGCGGTCGCACTCCCCGCAGAAACGGTGGCTCATGGGCTCAATCAGGCCCACCAGGCCCCGGCCACCAGGCGGGCGGTACCGCCGGGCCACACCGGCCCCCTCAGCGGGACGGAGGTCCGGACAGGCCTCCAGAACCGCTTCCGCCGGGAGAAACTGCGCGTTTCCGCCCTCTCCAATGGGCATGAGCTCAATGAAGCGGACCTCCAGGGGAAAGCGGCGGGCCAAGTCCACGAAATCCGGAATTTCGTCGTCATTAAAATCCTTCATCAGAACGACGTTCATCTTTGTGCCCGTAAACCCAGCCCCGGCGGCCGCCTTCAGGCCCTGCAGAACGTCCTCCAGGCGTCCTGTCCGGGTCATGTAGGCAAAGCGGTCCGGCCGGAGGGTATCCAGACTGATGTTCAGCCGGTTCAGCCCCGCCTCTTTAAGGGGACCGGCCAGCCGGGGAAGCGCCGCGCCATTGGTGGTGAGACACAGCTCCTCCACGCCCTCCAGGGCGGAAATGCCCCGGCAGATGTCCAAAATTCCCCGCCGGACCAGGGGTTCCCCGCCGGTGAGCCGGACTTTCCGGACGCCGCATCGAACCGCCTGCCGGGTGATTTCCACCAGCTCCTCCGGAGAGCAGATCTCCTCGTGAGGCCGCTTGGGCACCCCCTCCTCAGGCATACAATACCGGCAGCGAAAGGAGCAGAGCTCTGTCACAGAAAGACGCAGATAAGTAATGTCTCTGGCACAGCTGTCCCGCATGGCGGCATCCCTCCTTTCCCTGACGTATCCGGTGTGATGGAAAGAGTATACCAAAGGACGGCGCAAAAAGATGTTGTTTTGCCAACATTTTTGGCAGTCGAAAGAATTGTATCACGGCCCCGGGTATGTTATACTTTTTGCGGTATCTCCGCTTCAGACCGCGCGGAGGGAAGGGAGCGCTCCGCCATGGATTTGACACCGCTGTGTGCCTGCCGTCTTTTTCAGGACCTGCCGGAGGAATTTCTCCGGCAGGAGATTCTGCCCCGGGGGACCCTGCGGGCCTTTGAAAAGCAGGCGGTTTTATTGTCGCCGGGCGATCAGGTGGACTGGTTTGCCGTTCTCCTGCGGGGACGCGTGCAGATTACGCAGCTGTTTTCGGACGGAACCAGCAGCCTCATGGACGCCCTGGGCCCCGCCTACGTTCTGGGGGCAGACCTGGCCTGTACCCGAAGCCGCAGGGCCCCTTATTTCGCCATTGCGGTCACAGCGGCCCAACTTTTGCAGATTCCCGCTGCCCTGGTGCTGGAACCCGGCGTTCTGCCGGAACCGGAACGGCAGCTGCTGAGCCGCCGTCTGCTGACCCTTCTGGCTGACGGCAACCTGCGCAAGCATTACCGTCTGGCCATTCTCTCCCAGCGGGGAATCCGGGACCGGGTTCTGGTCTACCTCACCATGCAGGCAGAGCGCCGGGGAACCAGCCGCTTTCAGGTGCCCTTCTCCCGGGAGGAAATGGCGGCGTTTCTCTGCGTCAACCGCAGCGCTTTGTCCCATGAGCTGAGCCGGATGGAAGCGGAGGGTCTGATTGCCTTCCGGAAACAGGAGTTCATACTCCTTCCGGCAGGCGCGCGGCGCAGTACCTGGAGCCTTCCGGAGTAGAACGGTCCGGCCAGTCTCAAGGGGCGCCCGCCGTGCCCTCCGGGGCAAAGACCAGCCGGATTTCCAGGGTATCGCCTGCAATCCGGGCGGACGCCTGTCCCCCCATCCGCTCCATCAGCTCCCGCACGATGGAAAGCCCCAGCCCGGCTCCGCCCTTTGCCCGGGCCGGACTGCTTTGGTAGAATCGGTCAAACAGATGCTCCGGGTCCGGTCTGGGCCCCGGAAGCAGTTCATTGGAAAAGCAGAGCTCTCCCTCCCGGCTGGAAACCACCAGCCTTCCGCCGCCGTGGCGCAGGGCGTTGGCAATCAAATTCCGATACACCCGGCCCAGGGCCTCGGAATTGGCCCAGACCCTCTGGTTCTCCCGGTCAAACCGCAGCTCCGGCTCCATCCCGGCCCCTTCCAGCTGCGGGTAAAACTCCACCAGCGCATCCCACAGGGGCGGCAGAACCGCCGTCTCCCGGCACTCCAGCGGCTGCGGCTCATGCAGCAGGCGGGTGTACAGAAACAGCTCGTCCAACAGCCCTTCCAGCTCTCCCAGCCGTTTTCCCACAATACCCAAATACGCTTCCCGGCGCTCCGGCACCCCCTCCAGCAGCTGCAAATAGCCCATAGCCCCGGCCAGAGGCGTGCGGATATCGTGGGAAATACAGGCCATGGTGTATTTCAGCTCCCGTTCCCGTCTCTGGGTTTCCAGACGAAGCCGCCGCCCCTCCTCCAGCCGCTTGTTGACCGCCTGACACAGCCGCCGGGGAACCGCACCGGACATCCGGACCGTCAGACGCAGATTGCTCTCCGCCGGAGTCTCCTCCAGAATCCGCGCCATCTCCAGCATCTGTGCCCGGTAAGACCACAGGCGCAGACCCGCAGCCCCCAGGGCGGCCAGGGCCAAAATCAGCACAGGCAGCATGGAAATTCCTCCTTAAATATCCCGCTTCTCCATAGCCAACAGACTTCCAATTCCATAGACGGCTGCCCATACAATGGTACAAGCCAAAATAATTCTCATTGGAGTAATCCCGCTTTCGGGTGTATAGAGGCCCTTCACCACAGCGGCCAGAAAGACCTGCTCCAAAGGCGGCCAGCGCAGGAACCTTCCCAATGCCGACACCAGAGCGACCGTCAGCCCACTTCCAGCCACCAGGGACAGAATGATACCCAGGGTGGTGTTTCTGGTCAGCAGAACCAGCGCCAGGGCCATGAGGGCAAACGCCCAATGGGGCAGCCACATCCAAAGGACATACTGCAAAATCTGAGAAATGGAATCCGGCGCCGGGTACATGTGGAGCAGCACAGGAGACACCAGCATCAGTAGGACGGATATAACGGTAATGATTCCACTGTAAATGCCCGCCAGGGCAATTTTTGAAAGTACATAATCCCGCCGGCGCGGCATGATACAGCAGATATTCTTAATAAATCCGTTGGAAAAATCACCGTTTACAAACAAAGTCATCCCAATTCCGGTTATGACCAGCAAAAAGCCGCTGCCTAGGGTTTCGTGCATGAGGTCCAGCTGTGACATATTTTGAATGTATTCGCTCATCATGCGGTCAGACTCTGTAATTTCCGCTCCCTGCTCCTCCATCGCGTCCATGGTTTCTGGGTCCGCGATGGCGTAAACCATGACAGTCACCATAATCAGCAGAACAGCTGTCACACTCAGAATAATATAAAAGCTCCGGGTTTTGAACAGCCGCCGCAAATCCATACACAGCATGTTAAACATCATCGTCTCCTCCCATCCGCTCCAGAAAATAACTCTCCAGGTCCTGCTGGTGCAGGCCCATTTCCTCCACCGCAATGCCCGCCTGGGTGAGAATCCGCCCCACCGCCCGGGTGTCCGCCGCTCCATAAATGCGGATTTCCCCCTCCGGCCGCATCTCCCAGCGGGCTGGATGGAGCTCCTGTTCCAGCAGAGCCGCCGCCTTCTGGGGCTGGTCCGTGCGCAGGTGCAGGTAGTCGGTGCAGCTCTGTTCCAGCTCAGCCGCAGTAATCTGCTCCACCATCCGGCCCGCCTGGATGATGCCGTACCGGGTGGCGATTTTGCTCAGTTCTCCCAGGATATGAGAGCTGATCAGGATGGTCAGGCCCCGCTCCCGGTTCAGCCGCAGCAGCAGTTCCCGCATTTCCCGGATGCCCTCCGGGTCCAGGCCGTTGATGGGTTCGTCCAGCAGGAGCAGGTCCGGCCCACCCAGCAGAGCCAGCCCCACGCCCAGCCGCTGCTTCATGCCCATGGAATAATGGCGCACCGGCTTGTTCTCGCTGGGGGACAGGCCTACCGTTTTCAGAATGCCGTCCACCTGCCGCGCCGGACAGTCCAGCCCCAGCAGCGCGGCATACAGCCGCAGATTCTCCCGTCCGCTCAGGTCAGGGTAAAGCCCCGGCTGCTCAATCAGCGCCCCCACCCGGCGGCGGGCCACCGGGTCCCGGACCGGCTTGCCGAAAATCAGCGCCTCTCCCTGGGTGGGACGGGCCAGCCCGCACAGAAGCTTCAGGGTGGTCGACTTGCCTGAGCCGTTCCGGCCAATGAAGCCGCAGACGTCCCCCTGCTCCACCCGCAGGTCCAGATGGTCCACGGCCCATCTGTCTTTGTAGCGTTTGGACAATCCCATTGTCTGTATCACTGCCATCGGAAAACCTCCTTTTTTGTTTGCAGACTCAGTCTGACAGACAATTGCCCAAACTTCGCAAAGGAATCTTAAAAAAAGTATAAAGTTTACTCGGCCAGCTTAAAGCCAATTCCCCACACGGTCTGGATGTAGCGGTCGGTTCCGCTGGCACGCAGCTTGGCCCGGATGTTGCTGATGTGGACGGCGATGGTTTTATCCTCCACGGCATACTCCTCCTGCCAGACAGCCTCGTAAATCTGCTGCTTCGTGAACACCCGCTTGGGGCGGCCCGCCAGCAGCTCCACAATCCGGAATTCGTGGGCCGTGAGAGGAACCGGCTGCCCGGCGGCGGTCAGCGTCCTCTCCTCCAGGTTCAGCACCCAGTCCCGGTAACGCAGAGACGCTTCCGCCGGAACGGCGCTGGCGTGGCGCAGCTGCACCAAGATCCGGGCCCACAGCTCTTCCAGCTGATAGGGTTTGGTGAGATAGTCGTCCGCCCCCAGGCCCAGCAGCTCCACCTTGCCGGACAGCTCAGTTCTGGCAGACAGCACGATTACCGGCGTCCGGCTGGACCGGCGGATTTCCGTAATCAGCTCACTGCCGGACATTCCAGGAAGCATCCGGTCCACCAGCAGCAGGTCTATGCCGCCCGCCTGCCAGAGCAAACGGCCCTCGGTGCCGGAAAAGGCCTGGCTGCACAAACAGCCCTGCCGCCGCAGATATTCCGCAGTGGAGTTGTTAATATCAGTGTCATCTTCAACAATCAGAATGTGGGGCATGGGACGGCCTCCTCAGTCGGTTTTCGAATATTATATCCCATCCGGGACGGGAAAGAAATATCCTTTTGTGGGAACTTCTCCCGGAGAACGCGCCTCTGCGGACCAATTCCCCTTCCCCCAGATTGTACCTTGATTTTCTTCTCTCCGTGGTGTACTCTATATTCCAGCGTACTGCTTCTTCCCGGCAGGAAACAAGGAGGGATTGAAATGGACTTTCAAAGCTGTTTTACCATATGGAATCAGCTGACCGTCCCGCAGCAGCGCCAGGTTCTCGGCAGTCTGAGCAGCCGGTCTGTGAAAAAGGGAACCGTTCTGCACAGCGGCAGCACGGACTGCGCCGGTCTGCTCCTCATCCAGAGCGGCCAGCTGCGGGCCTACATCCTGTCGGAGGAAGGGCGGGAAATCACCATCTACCGCCTGCTGGAACGGGATATCTGCCTGTTCTCCGCCTCCTGCATCATGCCCAGCCTTCAGTCTGACGTGACGATTGAGGCGGAAAAGGACACGGACCTCTGGGTCATTCCGGCCAAGGTCTACCGGCAGCTGATGGAGGAATCCGCGCCGGTCTCCAATTATACCAACGAACTGATGGCCGCCCGGTTCTCAGAAGTCATGTGGCTGATGGAACAGATCATGTGGAAAAGCATGGACAAACGCGTGGCCGCCTTCCTGCTGGAGGAGGCCCTGATGGAAGGCGCGGACCGGCTGAGCATCACCCATGAGGCCATCGCCAACCACCTGGGCACCCACCGGGAAGTCATCACCCGGATGCTGCGCTATTTCCAGACCGAGGGCATGGTAAAGCTGTCCCGGGGGACGGTGGAGCTCCTCGACAAGGCAAAGCTGTCCGCCCTGGAACATCCGTAAAACACAGCGCTCCTCACGCCGCAGCGTGAGGAGCGTCCGCTTTTATCCCTGGTCCATGCCGCAGGCGGAGGCGGATTCTATCAGACGGCGGTCGTTGGTCACCGCGTCGAAGAACCGGAAGCCGCCGGAGAAGTTATAGGTCTCATAACCATGCCCCGCCAGAATGCGGCAGGCTATGTAGCTGCGAAGTCCGCTCTGGCAGAGTATGTATACCGGTTTGCCGGGTTCAATCTCCCCCAGCCGCTCCCGCAGTTCATCCACCGGAATATTGCGGAAGCCCTCCGCCCTGCCGCCGGCATACTCCGCCGGAGTCCGGACGTCCAGCAGCGTCACGCTGCCGTCCCGGGGCAAACGCAGGAGCTCCTCCAGATGGAACTGCTTCACAACGCCCTCTGCCAGGTTTTCAATCAGGAAGCCCGCCATATTCACCGGGTCCTTGGCGGAGGAATAGGGCGGCGCGTAGGCCAGGTCCAGGTCCTTCAGCTGAATCGCAGTCAGTCCGGCATGAATGGCCGCCGCGATCACGTCAATCCGCTTGTCTACGCCCTCATAACCCACAATCTGCGCGCCCAGCAGGCGGAAGGTCCCTTTCTCAAAGACCACTTTCATCGTCATCAGCTTGCCGCCGGGATAGTAACCGGCATGGCTCATGGGCGACAGGACCACCGCGTCCGTCTCCAGTCCCGCCTTCCGCGCGTTGGTCTCGCTGACGCCGGTGACCGCCGCCGTCAGGCCGAAGACCTTGAGAACCGAGCTGCCCTGGCTGCCCCGGTAGCGGCTGTCTCCGCCGCAGATGTTGTCCGCCGCAATGCGCCCCTGTTTGTTGGCAGGCCCCGCCAGGGAAAGCAGGGTGTCCTGGCCGGTGACCGCGTGCTTCACCTGCACCGCGTCTCCCACGGCGAAGATGTCCGGCACCGAGGTCTCCATCCGGTCATTGACCACAATGCTGCCCTTGAGCCCCAGCTCCAGGCCCGCCGCCTTCGCCAGGGCGGTGTCCGGCGTGACGCCAATGGCCAGGACGACCATGTCCGCGTGAAGCGGCTCCTCGTCCTTCAGCAGCACGTCCAGGCCGCCGTCCCGCTCCGCGAAGCCCTCCACCGTACGGCCCAGAGCCAGCTTTACGCCGTGCTGCCGCATCTCGCTGTGAAGAAAGGCCGCCATATCCGGGTCAAAGGGATTCATCAGCTGTTTGGGCCGCTGGACAATGGTGACCTCCATCCCCAGTTCCCGCAGGTTCTCCGCCAGCTCCAGCCCGATAAAGCCGCCGCCGGCCAAAACCGCGGATTTGGGATGGTGTTTCTGAATGAATTCCTTGATGCAGAAGGTATCTTCCACCGTCCGCAGGGTGAACAGCTTTTCCAGGCCCACGCCGGGCAGTCTGGGCTGGGTGGGCTTTGCCCCCGGAGAGAGCAGCAGCTTATCATAGGTCTCCTGAAATTCCGCGCCGGTCTCCAGATTTTTCACGGTGACGGTTTTGCTCTCGGGATGAATGGCCGTGACCTCATGGCGGACCCGCATATCCACCCGAAAGCGTCTGAAAAAGCTCTCCGGCGTCTGAAGCGTCAGGGCCTCCGGATTCTCAATGACGCCGCCGATATAATAAGGCAGGCCGCAGTTGGCGTAGGAGATATAACCCGACCGTTCAAAGACCACGATTTCTGCCGTTTCATCCAGACGGCGGAGCCGGGCCGCCGCCGTGGCGCCTCCCGCCACACCGCCGACGATAACCGTTTTCATCTCAGTATTCCACCTTTCCCCGATAGGCGGCAATGCCGCCAATATTTCTGGTATTCACATAGCCCATCCGGACCAGCTGCCCGGCAGCCTGACGGCTTCTGCCCCCGGAATAGCAGTACACAAACAGGGGCGCGTCTTTCCCGGCAGGCACGACGCTGTCCGCTCCCAGGGACTCCAAGGGCAGATTCCGGCTGCCGGGAATATGGCCCTCCCGGTACTCCTGGGGACTGCGCACATCCAGAAGCACTGCGCCGGGTGTTTCGCCGTATTCCTTCACGCCCTGGTTGATATCCGGAACGCGGAAAAAGTCAAACATTCCCATCCGTCCGCACCGCCTTACAGCAAAGCGAGAATCTGCTCTTTCGGCCTTGCGCCCACCGCCTGGTTGGCAATCCTGCCCTCCTTCATCACCACCAGGGCCGGGATGTTCATCACCCCGAACTGTCTCGCCAGCTCCGGCTGCTCATCCACATTGATCTTGCCCACCGTGATATCGGACCGCTCCCGGGCAATCTCCTCCAGAATGGGAGCCACCATGCGGCAGGGGCCGCACCAGGACGCCCAGAAATCCAGGAGAACGGGTTTGCCGGACTGCAGGACCTCTTCTTGAAAATTATGATTACCGATATTGATGACAGACATATTTTTGCCTCCTTGTCTTTTGTGATAGCTGTATGATACCCCAAATTTTCCGTTCTCTCTGTGATGATGTCACAAAGCTCCAGGTCCGGCCGGAAATTCCGCCGCCGGAAGGCGTTGAGAGAGCTGGAGACAGAATCCCAAGCCGGAGTCTTCCGGTTCATTTTTCGAAAGGGACGGAGACGGAAAAAGATTTAATTCTTTTGTAACAATTGATGCTGGTTTCCTTAACAACTCTCCTGTATCTTAATACTTGCAAGAGACAAAACTTCTTTTCATCCAATCTTCCAAACAATAGG
>JAAWLO010000005.1 GCA_022797935.1 Oscillibacter sp.
GTGTCCGCCAGCTTCACCACGGACCTCCACTCCATCGGCCAGTTTATTCAGGATGGGTCCCGGACCCTCTTTGAGACGGTTCTTTGGGTCGAGCAGGCCCAACGGAAAATCACGGTGCCCCCCGGGCCGGGAAATGTGGATGGCCTGGACTTCGCGGCAGGGATGACCTTGCAGACGATGAATGAAAAGGCCATGAAAGGAACCCTCCTGGCCCACGTGGACGGCGGCGCACCCAACCTGGTCATTACCCTGAACGAGCTGAGCGACTACACCTTCGGCGAGCTGGTGTACTTCTTCTGGAAGAGCCTTGCCGTTTCCGGCTACATGATCGGCGTGAATCCCTTTGACCAACCGGGGGTGGAGGCGTACAAGAAAAATATGTTTGCGCTTCTGGGCAAACCGGGGTATGATGGAGCCCGGGAAGCGTTGAAACAGCGGCTGGAGAGCCTGCAATAAGAATAAGGGGGGACGCCGGTGAAACGGGGAGCGATTTTCGACATGGACGGTCTGCTGCTGGATACGGAGCGGCTGTATCAGGAGAGCTGGGTGGAGATGGCCCGAATCTTCGGCCAGCTTCCTGACCCGGCGTTTCCCTCCGCCGTCAGCGGCACCAGCGGCGAGGGGATGCGGGAGGTCATCCGCCGGTATTATCCGGCGGCAGACCCGTATGCCTTTCAGGCAGGATGTCTCGCCCGGGTGGACGCTATTCTGGACCAACAGGGCCCCCCGGTAAAGCCTGGAGCCGGGGAACTGCTGGAGTATCTCAGCGCACAAGGTGTGAACATCGCGGTAGCCAGCAGCAGCGGCCGGAAGCGGATTTTGTCAAACCTCCGCGCCACGGGGCTGGAGCGCTTTTTCGACGCCGTGGCCAGCGGCCAGCAGGTGGAGCGCGGGAAGCCGGAGCCGGACATCTTTCTCCTGGCCGCGAAAAAAATCGGGCTGCCGCCGGAGGACTGCTATGTCTTTGAGGACAGTCTCAACGGCGTCCGGGCCGGTATGGCGGCGGGATGCCTCACCGTAATGGTGCCGGATTTGGTTCCGCCGCCGGACGGCCTGCCAGTCAGCAGAGTCTGCGCCAGTTTGCATGAAGCCAAGGAGCTAATGGAACAGGGTCTCCTTTAACAAAGAAGATACAGAAGCAGGAGTTGAACGCCATGAAACAGTTTACCTACACCATTCAGGACAACGTGGGAATACACGCCCGCCCGGCGGGGATGCTGGCCAAAGCGGCCAAGGCGCTGGACAGCGCGGTGACGGTCGAAAAAGCGGATGGCAAATCTGCCGCCGCCACAAAGCTGATGGCCGTGATGGGTCTGGGTGTCAAATGCGGCGATACGGTCACAGTCAAGGTAGAGGGCGGCGACGAGGCCGCAAACGCCGCCGCACTGGAAGCGTTTTTCAAAGAAAACTTATAAATCTATGCAGGAGCAGGGCTAGGCCTTGTTTGGAAATTGGCGGAATGCTGGATTGGGGCAGATTTTTTTGCCAGGCAAGGCGATTGGACGCAGGAATCCTGACGGATTTCAAGTCCAATCAACGCAGTTCTGGCAGAAAAAGATGCCCTAAAACGGCGTTTTGCCATTTTTCAAACAAGGCCTAAAACCGGTCCTGCTCCTGTGTATTGACAAGGGAAAGGCTATATGCTTGCGGATGCCCGCAAAGAGATAGCCCAGGCCGTTGGCAGCAGGGAACATGTGGGCAGGTCTTCGCCCCGCCGGAATATAGACGTCAATCACCGGCCGTCCCGTCTCTTCAGAAGGGCCGTCTTCTTTTGAAAATCACTTCACCAAGGAACACCTCTGGTCCACCGCCATTTCGAAAGAGAAAAGGCTGGACCATCGTCCCAGGAGCCGCTGGAGCGCAGAACAGGAAGTACAGACGGTCCCTCCGAAAGCGCCTGCTCACACAGAAATGAATCTCACGATGAGACGCGATTCCTGCTTGGAATCAGATCCCACCGTGAGATTTATTTTTAAGTAATCCAGTGGATGAACAGGGACAGCATTCTAAATGATCATTCCGCCATACAAAAGCAGAAAACCTCTTCTGATTCACTTTCCACCATAAGCACGAGCATCCATCGGAGCTTGCTCGATCATGGTATCAACTACATCCTTTGGAACTTCAATTACAGATTCTATCACCAAAACCGTATCTTTGTTAAAGTAAAGTGATTGGCGATATCTCCAATACAAAAAAGCCGATAGAAGAACAAGTACAGCTAAAACTGCCGCATATACGCCCCGGCGAACCCAAAGGCGTCTTTTTTGGATGGCCTCAAATTTTGATTCCCCCAAACTCGAAAGCAGTTCCGCGGCACATGCCGCAGGCTCGCCAAAGGTAGCCGCATACTCGGCGTAATCCGCTTCCGGTCCTGCCTGCTGAAAGTCATCCAGCATCTCCGCGAGCCGGCCAAGAAGACGGTCCCTGTCGGCTTTGCCGCAGAAAAGAGAGCGTTTCACACGCAATTGATACTGTTCAGCCGCTTTCATCATGGTTCACTCTCCCCTTCCTTCAACAGTAATGTGACCCCTTCAATAAAGTCGTTGTAACGCGCAATCAAGTCCTCCAAATAGCGCCGTCCCTCGTCGGTGATTTGATAATACTGCCGCCTCCGCCCATCCGGGGCGGTTGATTTATGCAGGTCCTGAACATAGTTGTTTTCCATAAGCCGGTAGAGAAGCATGTATGGAGGTACGATGTTCAGCCTGTTCCCAGAGCCTTTGCAGAGGTTTTCCGCAATCTGATGGGCGTACATATCCTCCCTGCTCAGCATGGCAAGAACGAGCATTTCCGCAACGGCCCGTTTCAAATTCTCCTCTATGCCCTGGGCAGAATTGTTTTTAGACAGAGGTAATCACATCCTCCCTAAAAAATGAAAAAAGCCTCAAAAAAACCTATAGGAATTATAATAGCATTTTCCATTTTCGTCAATACGCGCCCGCCAAAAAATAATTGATATTTAATTTTTAATGTCATTGAAAATTTTAGTTGACAAAATATTAGCGCGGTGATACCATTAAAACTAGTAAAGGAATACAAATCGAAAACGTAAAGGCGTACGAGTTTCAAGGGGGATGGATCTATCGATGCGCTTGTATGGACGCCAGGCATAACTTGAAACAAGAAAAGAGGATATGCGCATGAACATTCCAAGTAACCTTATGACCCGTGTTGCTTCGCCCTATTCCAGGATGGGGAACCGGCAAACAGCACAGGGGGACGGTCAAAAATCCGCTTTTGACATGTATCTGGATGTGGACCGCCAGCGGCAGAAGATGCGGGAACTTCCGCCGGGCCGGATGCTGGACTCCGTGTATATGCAGTTCAGGGACGATTACCGAGCCTGGAAAGCGCAACGCCCGGAGGCGGTTCTTCCAGACTCCCAGGGCCGGAGTGAGGAAAACCTGGCGTTTCTGCGGAAGCGTTACGCCGGGGACCTGTCTGCCTTTGAGATTTACGACGCGCTGGATACCATGAAAGAGATGGGTATTCTCAGTGAAAAGGGGCTGCGCTGCGCCGAGGGCATTACGATGATCCGGCTGGACATAAAAGGCGGAGTCTTTCAGACCTCTGTGGACCCGGATTCCGACGCCGCGTGGCTCCATGGCTTCGACGAGGCCCCCATGGTGGGGTTCCGCAGTTTGGACGACATCCTCTCCTGGGCAAAGGATTTCCGGGAGGACGATTGGCCGGACTTTATCACCGGAGCAGAGGCGATGGCCCGGGGCTGGATTTAAATACATATTTGTAAAGGAGAACGCAGCATGGACAGTGGAGTCAATTACATAGTCAACAACACAGGCATTCCCACCTCGGAGTGGGGAAAATACAAGCCCGCAGGCGTTAACCCAGACGGTCCCTCAGTGGACTTTTCGGAACTTCTCTCCGGCAAGAACCAGGAAATCACCGGCAAACTCACCGACGGGGCGAAAAAAACCTTGCAGCGACTGAAGGCCAACCCCAATTCCATCTCCAAGCGGGACTGGATGGACCTGATGCACGAGTTGAACGCCATGGGTGCCATCAGCGATCTGGACTACGGCTGGACGAGAGTGGATTTCCATTTTGTACCCTTGGGGGACATGGACAACCCCTATTCCATCTCGCCGGACCTGCAAAACACCCTGGACCGGATCAACCAGTGGCCAGGAAGCCCCTTGGACTACCTGGATCAGTGGGCTTTTTCTCTGAAGAAATGGGGCGCGGAGCTGTCCCGGGAACGGAATTCCGATGGTACGCCCAAGTACAAGGACGTTTCCCCGGTCTACGAGCAGGCGTCCGCCTGCGGCCGGGTGTCCAATCTGATTAAGAGCCTTCTGCCGGCGGACCTGTTTGCCGAGAAGCAGGGAGGCCGCGCATGAACATTGGGGCACTTCTCCATTTTGCAATACCGGATGCTGCCGCGCTGCCGCAGCGGTCCCACCCGGTCTCCGGTTTCTCTGCCTTCGCGGAGAGTCTGATGGCGAAACGGGAAAAGCCTGTGCATCGTTTTATTCAAGGGCCAGATTTTTTTCTGCGAATGGGGAAAAATATCCTTTGCAGCGGCGGCGTGGGCAGTTCGACCCCGCAGACCTACGAAGCGGAATTTACCGCCGGTTCCACGGACGAGGCCCCTGTCGTCCGTATCCGGGGCACGTCCAGCAGCGGGGAATTTGGCTTTACCTGCCGTATCCGTGACATTGACCCCTCCAATACTTCCTACGCAGAGTTGGCGGTGCTGAACCGCTGGCTCTGCCGTATTGGGGCGTATCAGACGAAGTTCCCCGGCCAGGCCGGGGGCGTGCTGCCCTGCGGGATGGACTGTGGAGACATCTCAAAAAAGCAGGATTTTATCAGCGGAATCCAAATCTTTATCGCTTCTGCCTCCAACTCCTCTCACTTCCCGAAGTACGGACCGAGCATTTACGCCTATGCCCGTGAGCTGCTGGGGGTGTATCAGGCGTTCGGGCAAAGCTCTTAATGGGGCTGTGGACGCTCTTGTCTCCCCATCAACCATCAGTCCCACGGTGAGACACTATCCATAGGAAACAGAAGTTCCTATAAAGCTCACCGTGGGACACGAATGCAAAAATGGATATTTTGCCGCCAGCTGTGTCACTGTTTTTTCATACACACATGGTCTTGCTTTCTGATAATTGTGAAAGGCGAAGCAGTTCATCGTCTGCTTCGCCTCAAGGTATTCATCTCGTATTTTACCAGCCCGTGCCGGACACAGTACAAACAGAGGCTTCCGCCTCCGCCCATCTGGGGCATCCGGAAAGCGGGGGACTGTTCCGGATACAGGCGGCTGAGCCAGACCCGATCATCCTTCACCCAGGCCGCGAAAAGCAGGTAATGCTCCTTTTCCATGGGATGCTCCACCGTGATATAGAGCTCATCCTCCACCTCCGCCTCCGACACCGTCAAGGGTTCCGGCGGCTCAGCGGGAACCAGAGGCGGCAGCTGTCTTCCACAGCAGGAGACCGAGGCATGGCTTGTGCTGGTAAGCAGATTGCTGCAGACCGGGCAGACGTAAAACCTCGTCCGGTCCAGCTTCCCCACGTCCGGGCAGTTGGGCCGCAGTTCCCCCTGCATCAGCTCCCGCAGATCCGCTCCCAACAGGCTGGAAAGAGGCTCCCAGAGGGAGACATCCGGACAGCCCCGCCCGCACTCCCATTTGGACACCGTTTTATTGCTCACATGCAAGGCGTCCGCCAGCTGCTGCGTCAGTTCCTTTTCCCGGCGGAGCCGCAGAATCAATTCGCCGATTTTTTTGCAGTCCATAGTCCCTCCCCCTTCCTTCTCCCGAACATTATATCAGTCTTCAGAGACGTTCCGCCCCGGGGTTCTCCAAAAGGCACAGTTCACACAGCATTTCCAATTCCTCTGTGTGGTCCTCCGCCGGATCTTCGTACTCCAAGCGCTTGAGAACCTCCAGGGCAACCGCCTCCTGACCGTACCGGTTCCAGAGCGCCTGCAGCTTCCGGTTGCCGCAGTTTCCGGCGGAAAGCTGGAAGCGAAGACGGTTCAGCCGGGCCGGGATATCCTGCACCGGGGCCAGAAACAGCGCTCCCGCCGGGACACACCGGGCGGCTATGACTCCCATTTCCGGATGGCGGTTCTTATAAGCCTCCCGGAGCTCTCGTTTTCGGTTGTTGTCCATGGGTACACCTCCTCTCTCCGTGAACGGGTTCTATAACATTTGTATTATAGCAGACCTTCGTCCAAAAGGCAATCCACGTTCCGCAGACTCGCTTTTTGAAGCAGCCGCTCCCCCCCCTCCTAACAAACGCGAGTCCGGAAAAGCAAATGGAAAAAGCACGATTCGAAAATCGTGCTTTTTCAGCCGCATCAGCCGGGCGGCACCTTCACGGCGGCCGCCCCGGCGATGCGCCTCACCGGTTGCCGGTCTCTCCGGCCGCCTTACTCCTCTACGTCAGAGGCAGGTCTGGACTCGGTGGAAATCTGGACCTCCTCGGTTCCCTGCAGACCCGCCTTTGCGCTGTCCAGCGCGCCCATGTTCTGGCCAGAGCCGCTGGTGGTGACATAGTACATGTTGGAATCCTCCGCAGAGGAGAGAATCATGTGGTCCTCCACCGTGCCCTGGACGGTGATGATGGTCGTGACATCGCCATCCTCCACCTCCATGGTATACTCGCCGTTCTGGGTCAGGGCATCGGTGATGTCGGTCTCTTCCCCGTTGATCTTGAGGTACAGACGGCCATCCCGCTCCTCCGTAACGGCAGAGCCTTGCTCGGAGAACAAGCCCTGAATGGTGCCGTCGGGGACGCCGTCGGAGACGTTCACCGTAAAGGTCTCGTCACCATTCGTGGTGGTCAGCGTGATCGCAAAGGACCGGTAAATGCTTTCCAGCAGCTCTCCGCCGCTGGCCGCGTTGGCGCTGACCGCCAGAGCCACGGTAAGCATAGCAGCCAATCCCGCTGCCCGCAGGGCCTTCCAGGGCCGCCGGGTGCTCTTCTTCGTCTCGTTCATTTTCAAAAGGACCTCCTTCTTCGCCTCGCCGGAGGCCCGGAGCCGGGAAAAGGTTTCGCGATACAGATTCTCGTCAATCATAGGCTTCTGCCTCCTTCAGTTTGATTTTCAGCTGTCCCCTGGCCCGCAGGAGCCAGGTCTGGACGGTGGACGCTTTGGCCCCCAGGGCGGAGGCAATTTCCTTGACGGCGTAGCCCTCGTAATAGTGGAGGTATATGGCCGCCCGGTACTTGGGGGGCAGGGCCATCACCTGCCGGAACAGTTCTGTCTGAACAGGCTGGTCAAATGCCGCAGCCTCTTCCGCCTCGTCCAGGGGACCGGTCCTCCGCCGCCAGGGAGAGCGGAGCAGTTTCCGGCACTCGTTGGCCGCCACGCGGAACAGCCAGTGCTTCTCATGGTCCGCCGACTCGAAGTCCTTGGGCTCCACGTAGAGCTTCAGCAGAGCTTCCTGCATCACGTCCTCCGCGTCCGCCCGGTTCTTCAGGTAGCTGTAGGCCAAGCGGAACACCGTGTCGGCGTATGCCTCCACCAGTTCCTCAAACCGCTGGTCTGTCAATGCGTCTCACCTCCTTTGGAATTGGTTTGGAAGGGCCCTTCTGTAGGGTATATCCCTCAGCGGCGGAAAAAATCCCAGCGCTTCGGCTTTTTGGAAAAAATTTTTTCCGGACAGGACTTAGAGTTTATTTGAAAACCGGCGGAATGCCGGATTGGGGCAGGTTTTTTTGTCAGGCAAGGCAATTGGACGCAGGAATCCTGGCGGATTTCAAGTCCAATCAACGCAGTCCTGGCGAAAAAAGATGCTCTAAGACGGCGTTTTGACAGTTTTCAAACAGACTCTAGAACTGCTTTTTCAGCCTCCGGTAGAACCAGAGGCCCGCCAGCCACTGCAGCAGCACATAGAACCCCAGGAAGACCACGGCCCATCGGGTCTGGGCGAGGCCGAACACCTCCAGTCCGGACAGCACCAGCAGGGCCAGCACCCCTACCGCCAGGCCGAAGAGGTAGGCATAGCGCCCGGAGCGGTCCCGGAGCCGGATGTTCCGCTCGTCGTGAAACTCGATTT
Organism: Oscillibacter sp.; assembly: GCA_022797935.1. Taxonomy (GTDB): domain Bacteria; phylum Bacillota; class Clostridia; order Oscillospirales; family Oscillospiraceae; genus Oscillibacter. The sequence continues at coordinate 8,039 of JAAWLO010000005.1, forward strand.
GTTCCAGTTCTCTCCGCTCGGCATAGGCGGCGGCGTTTTCCGGGCGGGTCCATTTCCAATATTGGAACAGCTGCACCAAGCCGTTGAGCAGCAGGCCGAAGCCCATGCCCCACAGCACGCCCACAGGCCGGGAAGCCGGCAGAAGCCAGCCTCCCAGGAAGCAGAGAAGACCCAGGGCCATCGTCCCCAGACTCCACCAGAGGTTACTTTTTTTCATCGGAATCGCTCCTTTCCCAGATAAAAATATCTTCGATGTTCAGACCGAAAAAGTCTGAGATGACGAAAGCCAGCTCCAGCGATGGGCTGTAGCGCCCGGTCTCTATGGAGCTCACGGTCTGCCGGGACACCCGGATGGCCCGGGCAAATTCCTCCTGCCGGAGGCCCCGGCTCTTTCGCAGTTCTTCCACGCGGTTCTTCATAACGCCTCCTTCGCGCCGTCTGCATGGTGGGGAGAATGGGAAGGCCTTTCCGCCGGAGCGGCCGTCTCCGCTTGTAAAGGTTCCTTTACGTACAGCATAGCACTGCCCAAAACGTTTGTCAAGGGTCCTTTACAAAAAACCACAAAAAACGTCCCGAAACCGCTGCCGGTCTCGGGACACCTTTGTCTGGGTTGGGGCGGGCTCAGGGTACTTCCGTCTCCCCGGCGGGGTTCAGCCGGCCATACCGTGCCGTCAGGGTGCGGATCTCCTCCTGGAGCTCCGGCGTCAGGTCTTCCTCTTGAACCCGCCAGAGCCAGTTGGTCCCCACGGTGGAGGGCTTGTTCATCCGGCAGCGGTTATCCAGACCCAAATAGTCCTGCAAGGGGATGACGCAGGCCCTGGCGGCGCTCCGGAACAGAAGGGAAATGAAGGATTTATGCAGCTCCTTTTGGGGCGTGTGGTGGTCGCAGAGGTAATCCCGGGCGGCCTGGCGCTCCTCCGGCGTGATGCTGCGGAACCAGCCAGCCAGGGTCTCATTGTCGTGGGTACCGGTATAAGCCACGCTGTTTTCCGGATAGTTGTGGGGCAGGTAGTCGTTGGCGGAACCGGTATCCCGGGCGTCGAAGGCGAATTCCAGCACCTTCATGCCGGGGAATCCGCTGTCCCGGACCAGCTGCCGCACGGAATCGGTGACATAGCCCAGGTCCTCGGCTATGACTTCGTGCCAGCCCAGGACCTCCTCCACCCGGCGGAAGAGGTCTATGCCCGGTCCCTTCTCCCAATGGCCGTTGACCGCCGTGGTCTCGCCGCAGGGGACGGCATAGTATTCGTCAAAGCCCCGGAAGTGGTCAATCCGGGTGACGTCGTAGAGCTGGAAGCAGTGCGCCAGGCGGGACAGCCACCAGGCGTAGCCCGTCTCCTGATGGTAGTCCCAACGGTAGAGGGGGTTGCCCCACAGCTGGCCGCTGGCGGAGAATCCGTCCGGCGGAACGCCCGCCACCGCCGTGGGAAGATTTTCCCCGTCCAGCTGGAAGAGCTCCGGGTGGGCCCAGGCGTCGGCGCTGTCCATAGCCACATAGATGGGGATATCGCCAATCATCCGAATGCCCCGGCGGTTGGCGTAGTCCTTCAGGGCCCGCCACTGCCGGAAGAACTGAAACTGAAGATACTGCTGGAATTCTATGTCAAAATACAGTTCCCGGCGGTAGTAGTCCAAGGCGTTGTCCCAGCGCAGGCGGATGTCCTCCGCCCATTCCGTCCAGGGTGCGCCGCCGAAGCGGTCTTTTACGGCCATGAACAGGGCATAGTCGGGAAGCCACTGGCGCTGTTCTTCCAAAAAGGCCTGATACTCCGGATTCTCCGCAATCCGGCTGCGGGCATAGGCCTTTCGCAGAAGGGGATACCGGGCCTTGTACAGCTTCTCGTAGTCCACCCGGCCAGGGTCACGGCCAAAGTCCGCCGCCGCGCACTCCTCCTCCGTCAAAACGCCTTCTTTCACCAGAGCTTCCAGACTGATGAAGTAGGGATTTCCGGCAAAGGTGGAGAAGGACTGATAGGGCGAATCGCCATAGCTGGTCGGGCACAGAGGCAGAATCTGCCAATCGGTCTGCCCGGCTTCCCGGAGCCAGTCCACGAAGGCATAGGCGCTTTGGGAAAAGCAGCCAATGCCGTACCGGGACGGCAGGCTGGAGATGGGAAGCAGAATTCCTGCGGTTCTGTTCATAGTTCCTCCGTTTCCGCCAGGACGCCAAAATGGTCCGAGACTTTGGGGCGGTTTTTGCCGTTGAAGAGGACCTGGGAGCGCCGGACCCGGGGAGCGGCGCTGCACCAGATGTAATCCATGCGCATCATTTCCGGAGACGCACACGCATCCCGCCAGCCGTCAATAGGACCTTGTACGGTTCCGCCGCCGTCCCGCGTCTCCGCCAACTGATAAGTATCCTGCCAGCCGGAGGCCGCAATCCGGTCATAGCCCTGGCCCCGAATGTGGGCGGGGGCGTTGAAGTCCCCCAGCAGCCACACCGGACCTTGGGCCCGCTGCTCCGCCACGCCGCTTTCCAGACGGCTCCACTGATGGGCGAAGGGGTCCGCGTCTTCCCACCAGCCCAGATGGACCGAGTAAAACCAGTCCGGGCGGCCCTCCAGACGGGCGCCCAGGATTTTTCGGGTCCGCCAGTCCGCGTAGTCGTCCCGGGCGCTGGCCAGCAGGGCGCGGGTCTGGACCAAGGGCGCCGAGAGGCTGAGGAGGGCAAGACCCTCGTCGTATCGCTCATAGCCCCGCTTGACCGCCAGCCAGGTCCAGGAACAGGGGATACCGGCGGCGTGGAGGAGGCGGGCGGCGCCTGCGGCGTAGTTATCCCGGCGGAGGGGAATTCCGTGTCCGGGCGTAGAGAGGTATCCCGCCCGTCCCTGGGCGTCTATGGGCGGAGCGGTCCGGGTCTGGTTTACCTCCTGCAGGGCCACCAGGTCCGGACGCTCCTCCAGAAGTCCCTGGACAAAGGTCTCCAGGGCGGAAGCCTCTCCCTGGAGGCTGTGGGCGTTAAGGGTAAGCAGTTTCATTGCGGTCACCTCAAACGGGGCGGTCCCCGGTCAAAGAATGTCGTTGATATCGGATTTCAGCACGTCGGCTTTGGGGCCGTAGATGGCCTGGATACCGTTGTCCTTCTTCACCAGGCCCAAAGCACCCTCGGCCTTCCACTCCGGCAGTTCGGCCACCTTGGCCGGGTCCTTCACCGTCACACGCAGGCGCGTCATGCAGGCGTCCACCAGGGTGATGTTCTCCCGGCCGCCCAGCAGGGCAATGATGCGCTCTGCCTGCCCGCCGCCGGACTTGCCGCCGGAGGCCTTTTCCGGCTCCTCGCCGCCTTCCTCCGTGTAATTGCCCAGGCGGCCCGGTGTGGCAAACTGAAATTTACCGATCATGAAGTAAGCCGCCAGATAGCCGATTGCCAGAAAAGCCGCGCAGCAGAGGACAAAGTTGAGAATGTCGCCGCCTAAGCCCGCTTTCAGGGACATGGGCACCCGGGTAAGGAATTCCAGGTTGCCGAAGGAGTGCAGCCGCAGGTCGATCACGCCGGCCATAGCAAAGGCACATCCCTGGAGCACAGCATAGACCACATAGAGCGGCAGGGCGCAGAACATAAACATGAACTCCAGGGGCTCGGTCACACCGGTGAGGAATACCGCCAAAGCCGTGGAGAGAAACATGGAGCGGTAGTTCCGCCGCTTGCCGGGCTCCACCCGGCGGTACATGGCCAGAGTGATGCCCATCAGCAGGCCCGTAGCGCCGATCATCTGTCCCACCTTAAACCGGGCGGGAATTACCGTGGCCATCAGATTTTCGTAGGCGGCCAGATCACCGGCATCCTGGAAGTTGATAAGGTCCGTGACCCAGGCCAGCCACAGGGGGTCCTGGCCGAAGACTTCGGAACCCGCGTTAACGCCGGTTTGAATCAGGTACGTGCCGCCGAAGGAGGTGTAGTTCATGGGGATGGTCAGCATGTGGTGCAGGCCGAATGGCAGGAGGAGACGCTCCAGCGTGCCGTAAATGAAGGGCGCCAGCACCGGGGAGGTATCGGAGGAATTGGCAATCCAGATGCCAAAGGCGTTGATGCCGGACTGGACCATGGGCCACACCACCGCCATCACCAGGGAGATGACAACTGAATAGGCGATAACCGCCAGGGGAACAAAGCGTTTGCCGTTAAAGAAGGCCAGGGCGTCCGGGAGCTTGCGGAAGTTGTAATATTTATTATACACCACTCCGCCTACAAATCCAGCGATAATTCCCACAAAAACGCCCATATTCAGCGCCGGGGCTCCCAGGACAGAGGTGAAGTAGTTTTCCACCAGCATTTCCTGGCCGAAAAACGAGCGGACCACCGCGCCCTCTTCCGCCAGCATGGCGCTGTTGACGCCGAAGACCGCGCCTGTGATGCAGTTGATGAGAATGAAGGAAATGATGGCCGCAAACGCGCCGCCCGCCCGCTCTTTGGCCCAGGAACCGCCAATGGCAGCGGCGAAGAGGATGTGCAGGTTGTTGATGATGGCCCAGCCTATGTTTTCCATCGTGCTGCCTATGGTCATCAGAACACGCAGGTCCGCGCCGCCCATCTGAAGCAGCTTGCCGAGACTGAGCATGAGTCCGGCGGCGGGCATGACGGCAATGACCGTCATCAGCACTTTGCCCAATTTCTGCAGGAAATCGAAGTTTATCCCCAGGCGCTTGCCAGTGTCCGCAGGCTTTCCGCTTTCCGCGGGGGCGGGTTCCGACGGCGCTTCCGGTGTGAGCGTGAGGAGGAGGTCACCCTGCCGGACCGTGCCGGAAGCCATTTCCAGAACCATGCCCTCCGCGCCGTCACAGACCAGCACCGGAGTAATGGGGTTGATGGAGGCGTTCTCCAGCAGAGCCATGTCCACTTCCGCTACCAGATCACCGGCTTTGACCCTGTCGCCCTCCTTTACGTAGGATGTGAAGCCCTGGCCCTTCAGGCCCACCGTCTCCAGGCCGAAGTGGACCAGAATTTCCAGCCCGCTGTCGGAGGTGAAGCCATAGGCGTGTTTCGTCTCTGCTATGGAGGAAACTTCACCGTCTACGGGGCTGTAGATTTTTCCCTCCGAAGGGATCATTGCCAGACCGTCTCCCAGCACTTTCTGGGAGAACACCTCGTCCGGAACCTGCTCCAGGGGAACCGTTTGTCCGTTCATGGGAGCCAATACGGACCGTTTTGCGCTGCTGCTGACCGCTTCCATTGTCTGAACTCCTTTCTGTTTGGGCGCTCCCGCGCAAATGCTGTGCAAATAGATGAAGTTTATTGCAGAAATCATTGTGCAATTATATTAACCTGTTTGCACAAACAATGCAAGACTCAAATGCGGTATCCCAGCAGTTTCTGTATTTCGCATAATTTTATACAGCAAAAATTGGTGATAATCACCGTTTTTAAAAGATTTTTTTTGGTGTTCCTGGGAGATTTACTGGTTTTGGTTGACGGGCCGCCGGAAATCCTGTATAATAAAATGCAATTATTCCTAAAATATTTCTTTCATTTTCTGAAAGGAAGTACCGTTATGGCTATAACCATCAAAGAGGTGGCCGCCTTGGCCGGGGTGTCGCCCTCCACGGTCTCCCGGGTCTGCAACGACCATCCCTCCATCAGCCAGGAGACCCGGGAACGAGTGCGGCAGGCCATGGCCCAGCTGAACTATGAGCCCTCGCCCTCTGCCGGCGCACCGGCCGGCCAGAGGCCGCGTCTGATTGGAACCATTCTGCCCCCGTCGCCCCGGATGACCTTCGAAAACCCCTTCTATCTGGAGACCCTGCGGGGCATCAGCCAATTCTGCAACCAGCGGCAGTATGTCCCCGCCGTCCTGACCGGCCAAGATGATGAGGAACTGCTCCGGGTCCTGCAAAACATGGCCCGCAGCGGCCAGATGGAGGGGGCCGTCGTGCTGTACTCCCGGACGGAAGACCATATTGTGGACTACCTCTGCGAGGCGGGGATTCTCTATGTGCTCATTGGAAAACCGCATCAGCTGGCGGCGCAGACCATCTGCATTGACAACGACAACCTTTTGGCCGGACGGGAAGCCACGGATTATCTCTACAGCCTGGGCCACCGGAAAATCGCCTATCTGGGCTGCGACGGCTCCTTCCTCTTCTCGGCGGACCGGAAATCCGGGTATCAGCTGGCGCTGCTCCAGCACGGTCTTCCGGCCAGACCGGAGTACTGCGTGGAAATGGAGGAGGACTCTGCGGTTCTGCGGCGGCTGCTGGAGCTGGAGGACCGTCCCACCGCCGCAGTGGTCAGCGACGATATTTTGGCCGCCGCCCTGGAGCGGGCCTGCATCCAGATGGGCCTGTCGGTGCCGGAGGACCTGTCCATCATCTCTTTCAACAACTCTCCCTTTGCACAGCTCACCTCTTTCCAGCTGACGTCTGTGGATGTCAACTCCTTCCAACTGGGTTTTGAGGCCGCCTCACAGCTCATCAACCATGTGGAAAATCCCAATCTGCGGGCGGCGAAAATCATTGTGCCCCACAGCATCGTGGAGCGAAACAGCTGCCGGAGGCTGGATTCTTGAAATAAACGCGCTGCGGAATGCCTCTTCCGCAGCGCGTTTGTTTTTGCGTCCTCATCCCAGACGCCAGATTTCCTCGTTGTATTGCCGGATTGTCCGGTCTGAGGAAAAATACCCGGATTTGGCAATGTTGACCAGCATCTTCCTAGCCCAGGCCTGGCGGTCCTGGTAGTCCCGCAGACAGCGGTCCTTGGCGGCGAGATAGTCCTCCACATCCAGCAGGGCCATGAACCAATCCTTGGATTTCATATCCTTCCAAAGGGCCGACAGCTCTGCCGGGACACCGGTGGAAAGCAGCTCCGGCGAAACCAAAAAGTCTGCCAATTCCTCCACCGCCGGGCGATGATAATACGCCAAGGGACGGTAACTCCGTCCGTCGGGTTCCTCCCCGCGGTAGAGACGGAGGACCTCCTCACTATGCGCGCCGAAGGTGTAGATGTTTTCCGCGCCCACCAGCTGGGCAATCTCCACATTGGCCCCGTCCAGAGTGCCCAGGGTAACCGCGCCGTTGGCCATGAACTTCATATTGCTGGTACCGCTGGCCTCCTTGGACGCCAGGGAAATCTGTTCCGAGACGTCACAGGCGGGAATCAGCCGTTCCGCCCAGGTGACGTTATAGTTTTCCACCATGACCACCCGCAGCCAGGGCCGGACCTGGGGATTTTCCGCAATGAGCCGCTGAAGGCAGAGAATCAGATGGATGATGCGCTTGGCCATGTGATAAGCGGGGGCCGCCTTTGCGCCGAAGAGAACGGTGATGGGCCGCTCCGGCAGCCTGCCCGCCTGGATGTCCAGGTATTTGCGGATAACATACAAGGCGTTCATCTGCTGGCGCTTATACTCGTGGAGGCGCTTTACCTGAATGTCAAAGACGGATTCCGGGTCCAGCAGCACACCCTGTTCCGCCTGAAGCACGGCGCACAGCCGTTTCTTGTTGGCCTGTTTGACCTCCAGGAGGCGGTCCAGCACAGTATGGTCCCCGGCAAAATCCAGCAGTTTTTCCAGCTCCCGGGCGTCCTTGCGCCATGCGGGCCCAATGCACTGGTCAATCAGTTCCGCAAGCGCCGGGTTGCAGGCCTCCAGCCAGCGGCGGAAGGTGACGCCATTGGTTTTGTTGTTGAACTTTTCGGGATAGAGCTCGTAAAAGGGCTTCAGCTCCGCGTTTTTTAAGATGTCCGTGTGGAGCGCCGCCACACCGTTGACAGAGAAGCCCCAGTGGATATCCATGTGGGCCATATGGACCCGGTCCTGGCTGTCAATGATGGCCGTTTCCGGGGCGGCAGAGACGGCTTTGGCCCGCCGGTCCAGCTCCTGGATGATGGGCGCCAGCTGCGGGGCCGCTTTTTCCAGGAAGGCCAGAGGCCATTTCTCCAGGGCCTCGGCCAGGATGGTGTGATTGGTATAGGCACAGGTCCGACGGACTTGGTCCAGAGCGGCGTCGAAGGGCAGTCCCCGTTCCGTCAGCAGGCGGATGAGCTCCGGGATAACCATGGAAGGATGGGTATCGTTAATCTGTACCACCACATGGTCCGCCAAGGTATCCGGGGAAAAGCCCCGTTCTTCCAGTTCCTGCAAAATCAGCTGAGCCCCGGCGGAAACCAAGAAATATTGCTGATACACCCGCAGCATCTGCCCGGCTTCGCCGCTGTCGTCGGGATAGAGGAAGGCGGTGATCTGGTGGGCAATGTCTCCCTTGTCGAAGGAAATCCCCTCCGCCGGCGGGGGAGCAGGCTGGGTCACATCGAAGAGGTGGAGGCGGTTGGCGCAGCCGCTGTTGGCTCCGGGGATGGCGATGTCATAGAGCACGGCCTCCAGTTCGAAGCCGCCGAAGGGAACGGAAAAGCGCTTCCCGGTGGGAGTCAGCCAGCTGTCCGCCTCGATCCAGGGGTCCGGGAGCTCCGTCTGGCGGTTCCCGGCAAAGCGCTGGCGAAACAGGCCGTAATGGTAGTTCAGCCCCACGCCGTCCCCCGGCAGGCCCAGGGCGGCAATGGAGTCCAGAAAACAGGCGGCCAGCCGCCCCAAGCCCCCGTTGCCCAGGGAGGGTTCCGGCTCCAGGGCCTCCACGTCCCCCAAGTCCCGGCCCCATGCCGCCAGCAAGCTCCGGGCCTCCTCATGGAGTCCTAGGGCCAGGAGGTTGTTGCTCAGCAGCTTGCCGGTGAGAAATTCAGCGGAGAAATAGTACAGCTTCCGCGCCCCTGCCGGAGCGGGACGGTCCCGAGCCGCCTGCCGGGTGAGAAGGAGCAGGGCTTCATAAAGCTGGCGGCTGCTGCACTGGTCCGGCGCACAGGCAAAGCGGTCCCGGATGATCTGAGAAAGCTGCTGGTTCATCTGCATAAAAAACACATCCTTATTGACAGTTCAGACGCCAGGAATGGCGCTGGTATGGGTTTCCTTTTCTTCGTGATACCCATATCGTTGAAATTCTAATCCGTGGCGGCGGGAGGATATTCCTAAGCAGAAAAAATTCCCGTTCCCCCTGATTATGCCAGGAGAAACGGGATATGACAACTGGTTAATCGCATAACCTACCGGGTTAATCACATAACCCGGCAGGTACTGTCCCGCGCAATCAGCTGGACAGCGGTCCGGAAATCCCCGGAAAACCCCGGTTCCTGCCGCATCTGCTTCAAAAGTGTCAGCGCCATGCGGGCCCGGCCGGCTCCGTCCTGCCGGACAGAGGTGAGGGCGGGGACCACCTGCTCACAGACGCCGCCGTCATCAAAACCGGCAATGGAAAGCTCCTCCGGCAGCCGGAAGCCGGACTTTTGCAGAAAGCGCATCAAGTCCACGGCGTAGTAATCCGACGCGGCGAACACCGCGCTGTACCGCCGGAACTGGTCCAGCCGGTCCTGATAAAACAGCTCCCGCTCCTGCCTGTGCATGGGAATCAGAAGAAAATCCGCCGGGAAGCCCAACCCTTCACAGAGGCCCTCGTAGCGCCGCAAATCCATACACGACCGGTTGTCCGCCGCGAAGAGCACCGACCGGTGTCCCAGCCGGCGCAGATGGTCTCCCACCTGGCGGCCTCCATCCCGATCGTCAATCTGGAGGTTGCAGATTCTGCCTGTGTTTTCAAAATAGCCGTCGTAGACCACGAAGGGGATGTGAACCCGGTCCCGCAGCTCCTGGTACTCATTCTCGCCAAAACCCAGAATCACCATACCGTCCATATTCCACATGGAGGCGAAGCGGACCGCGTCGGTGATGTCCCTGGCCTTTTTGAGCATCATGAAATAATGGTTTTTCTCAATTTCGTCCGCCAGGGCATTCAGGGACGCGGCGATAAAGGGGTCCATCAGCAGGCGGCCCTCGTACTTTTCATGGTCCCGAACCACAACGCCAATAATGCGCGAGTCATTCTGGGCCAGGAGGGTGGCCGCCATGTTGGGAATGTAGCCCCGCTCCTCCAGCTTCTCCTGGACCCGTTTCACCGTCCGGGCAGAAATTTTGGCCGTCTTGCCATGGATGACGTTGGACACCGTCGCCGTGCTGACGCCCAGCTCGTTGGCAATGTCAAGAATCCGAACTTTTCCTTCCGCCCACATAGCGCCTCCCAGAAAAATAAACCCGCTCGAGATATCTGTGTCCGCCTTCCGGAAGAGGTCCCCTTACTTCCCGGGGATTTCGCCCACACCCTTAAGCAGGAACCGGGGCCGGTATGGATACTGCTGGCAGGTCTCCTTTGTGGACACGCCGGACAGAACCAGAACCGTGTCCAGGCCCGTCTCAATGCCGGCAATGATATCCGTATCCATGCGGTCGCCGATCATCACGGCGTTTTCCGAGTGCACCCCCAGCATACGAAGGCCGGTGCGCATCATCAGCGGGTTGGGCTTGCCCACAAAATAGGCCTTCTTTCCCGTAGCCAGCTCAATGGGGGCAATGAGGGCCCGGCAGGCGGGGACAATGCCGGATTCTGTGGGAGCTGTCAGGTCAAAGTTGGTGCCGATCAGCTTCGCGCCGCCGTTTACCAGGCGGATGGCCTTCGTGATCTGCTCCAGATTGTAGGCGGAGGATTCCCCTACCACCACGTAATCCGGGTTCACATCGTTATAGGTGATGCCCTTGTCGTAAAGGGCGTTCAGGACGCCGTGCTCCCCCACCACATAGGCGCTGCATCCCGGGGCCTGGCTGTCCAGGAAGCAGGCCGTGGCCAAGGCGCTGGTATAAAAGTGGGACTCGTCCACATCCAGGCCCATCCGGGCCAGCTTCTGCTGGAGCTCCTTGGGGGTGTGCTGGCTGGAGTTGGTCAGGAACAGGTAGTTCTTTTTCTCCTTCGTCAGCCAGCTGACGAATTTTTCCACCCCCGGCAGCAGCTGATTGCCATGGTAAATTACCCCGTCCATGTCGCAGATGAAACCCTTTTTCTTGCGCAGTTGCTCCATAAATACTCTCCCGTTTCTTCCGGGACGCGGGGTCCCGGAGTATTTGCCTCCGCTCTCCGGCGGCGTTTTTCTTCGCATCCCGCCCTCCGGCGGTGTCAGTTTTAGTATCCCACATTCCGTCGGATTTGTCAAAGTGAACCGCCGGACTCAATTCACAAAGGAATATCCTTTGCTCCGCAGGGCCTGCTTGATCTGGCGCACGTGGGTGATGTCCCGCGTTTCCAGGGAGAGGTAGACAATGCAGTCGTCCACGTCGGCTTGCTCGTCGTCCCGGTCGTGACTGATGCTGACAATATTGGCCCCGGTCTCGGAAACCACCTGGAGCAGCCGCAGCAGGCTTCCGGGCTTGTCCGCCACCTTGGCGGAGATGTCTGCCAGCCGTCCGGACTTTACCAGACCCTTGGTGATGACCCGGGACAGGGTGGTCACGTCCACATTGCCGCCGGAGACCACGCAGGCCGTTTTCTTCTCTGCGGTATCCACCTTACCGAACATGCAGGCCGCTACCGTGGTGGCGCCCGCGCCTTCCGCCACCGTCTTCTGGCCCTCCATCAGCGCCAGGATGGCCGCGCAGATTTCGTCCTCCGTCACGGTGACGATTTCGTCCACATACTGCCGGCACAGCTCGAAGGTCAGGTCGCCGGGGGTCAGCACATGGATGCCGTCGGCAATGGTATCACTGTCCTTCACCGTAACCAGCTCGCCGGCGGTCCAGGACTCGTACATGGAGGCCACCGCCGCCGCCTGAACGCCGATGACCCGGCAGGAGGGCTTCAGGCTCTTGATGGCGAAGGCAATGCCGCTGATCAGTCCGCCGCCGCCAATGGGCACCACCACCTGGTCCACCTGGGGCAGCTGCTCCAGAATTTCCAGGCCAATGCTGCCCTGGCCCGCAATGACCAGGGGGTCGTTAAACGGATGGGCGAAGGTATACCCCTGCTCCTGGGCGAGGCGGGCGGCCTCCTGGGCGGCGTCGTCGTACACGCCTGGCACCAGAACCACCTCCGCGCCATAGCCCTTGGTTGCCTCCACCTTGCTGATGGGCGCGCCGGCGGGCATGCAGATGATGGACCGGATGCCCAGCTTGGCGGCGGAGAGGGCAATGCCCTGGGCATGGTTTCCGGCGGAGCAGGCAATGACGCCCTTCGCGGCCTCCTCCGGGGAGAGACAGCGGATTTTATTATACGCCCCCCGCAGCTTGAACGCGCCGGTGAGCTGTAAATTCTCCGCTTTGATATACAGGTTTTTGCCGATTCGCGGCGCGGGCTCCAGGGGCGTCCGCTGGGCAACGCCCCGCAGGGCGTTCTGTGCGTCCCAAATCATCTCCAGCGTCAACATGGGAAATCCTCCTTTAACAGCCGTCCGCTGGTTCCCGGTGCGCTCAGGAAAGGAGAAGCGGCGGCGTTCTTCCTGGGAAAATTATAACGGGTAAAATCGGAAAAGGCAATGTACAATTCCACCGAAGTCTTCAGTGTATATACAATTATATGTAGAAATGATTTTCATATGAGGACAACCGGCGTCGAACACGGCGGCAGCGGATAAAAAAACGTCTGCTCCATCCAACGTTCCTTCCATTGGGCGGAGCAGTCTTCTGTCAAAGCGGAGCCGGTCTGATCCGGGATTGCGGCGCAGCGTTCATTGTGCTAAACTGAACAGCAGGAAAGGAGAGGACGCCTATGGAAATCGTCAGGCGAGGCTACGAGCCGAAAGACGCAGTTGAATTTGGTCCCAAAGCGGCAAAGAAGCTGCAGGCCGCCGCAGAGGAACTGGTATTTTTAAGGAACCGGGGCTATGATACCAAACCCGCCTCCACCTTCGTTGGAAATCACCACCTGCTCTCTGAGCGCCAGCGGCTGGCCCTGGCCCGCATCACGGCGGCAGACACGGCTTTGGCGGCGCGGAAGCAGAAGGAGCTTCCGCAAGCGCCGGAATCCCTGGTGCTGGACGGCTTCAACACCCTCATCACTCTGGAGGTGGCCCTGTCCGGCTCCCTGCTGATCGAAGGGATGGACGGCGCCATTCGGGATTTGGCGGGGCTGCGGGGCAGTTACCGTCTGGTCGACAAAACGTATCAAGCGGCAACGCTGCTGCTGGACCATCTGGAGGCGCTGAGTGTCCGAAACGCCCTGTTTTATCTGGACCAGCCGGTGTCCAACTCCGGCCGCCTCCGGGCGCTGCTGCTGGAACTGGGCGCGGGCCGGTCCGTTCAGGTTCAGGCGGAGCTGCATCCCTGTGTGGACGGCGTGCTCTCCCGCATGGACCGCGTAGTCTCCTCGGACGCCATCATCCTGGATCAATGCGGCAGCTGGTACAACCTGAACCGCAGTCTGATTGCCCAGGCTATTCCGGACGCCTGGATTTTCCGTCTGGATCCCACCTTGTAACCTCCAGGGCCTTCATCTCATAGACGGCAGCCCGGCCAGTCCCTCTCAGCACCAGTTCGCGGCGGCGGTCCTCCGGATACCAGCGGGTACTCAGCACCGTCTCGCCGTCGTTGACAAAGATCTCCAGAGCGCTGACATCCGCCAGTATCCGCAGATTGCGCAGCGTTCCCACCGGAGCGGTCCGAACGGTCCGGCCATAGCCGCCCTCCGGAAGCGTCAGGGTCAGCATTCCCGGTTCCGCCCGCAGGCAGGCCCCGGAGAGGTCCAGGGACAAACTACCCTCACAGGTAATCAGGATGTCGCTGGCGGCGGGCGCCTCCCGCGTTTCCTCGCCGGAAAAGGTCCACTCCTGCCGTTCGCCCCGCAGAGCCTCCAGCTCTGCCGCCGGCTGCATCTGCAGGCGGTCCCCAGCGCAGGTCACCTCCCGGGGAACCGTCAGGCAGTGCTGCCAGCCATAGGCCGTTGTTGGGTTCGTATATTCCGCGTCCGGCATTCCCAGCCAGCCGGTCAGCAAACAGCGCTTCCCGTCCAGAAAGGTCTGCGGCGCGTAAAAGTCAAATCCCCAGTCCAGAGGAACCAATTCCCCCAGACTGCATTCGCCCCGGAAGTCGCCGGAGAGGGGAAAATATCCGCAGGCATAGGGATTCTCAAAGCCCGGTCCCTGTTTTGCCGCCCCCTGGGGACAGGCCAGCAGAAACTGCCGTCCGTTCAGCTCCACCAAGTCCGGACACTCCCACATATAGCCGAAGGGCTCCTCCGTCCGAAGGGTGTTGATGTGCTCCCAGTGAAGCCGGTCCCCGGAGGCAAACACCAGGGCCACCCCCTCCTCTTCCTCCGTGCGGGCTCCCTGGAGCATGTAATACCGTCCTTCCTGCTTCCAGACCTTCGGGTCCCGCACATGCCGGGTCAGTCCCGCCGGATAGTCCTCGTTCCGCAGCAGGAGGCGCTTCCATTCCAGGTGTATGCCGTCCGGGGAATAGGCCAGCAGCGTGTTGCTCTCCCGCCCGGAGCGGATGTAATCATAAGGGCCGTCGTGCTTGACGTTGCCGGTATAGTAGAGATACAGGCCGTCCTCTTCGCACAGGGCTGAGCCGGAATAGACCCCGTGGAGGTCAAAGGGCGTGTCCGGACAGAGCATCACCGGGCACTGTTCCCAGCGAAGCAGGTCCTGCGACTTGACGTGGCCCCAGAACTTGAGGCCGCAATTGGCCTCAAAGGGCGTGTACTGGAAGAACACATGGTACTCGCCCCGGAACCGGCAAAGGCCGTTGGGGTCGTTCAGCCAGCCCACCGGCGGCACGAGATGGAAATCCGGCTGCCAGGGTCCCTTCGGCCCGGCGGCCTGTTCCGCCGCCGCGGCCAGGGTATGCAGCGTTTTTCGCAGACTGTTCATAGGAAACCTCCCTAAAGGCAGAAATAAAAGGGTCTTCCCGCGCCCGGGACATCCAGGCGCGGGAACCGTTTTTTCAGCGGACGCGGATGACCTCCTCCAGCGCCCGGCATTCGCCGGTCCGAATGGTCAGGTCCTCGTAATCGTCGGAATTGGTCACCAGCACTACCACGCAGTCCGGATGCCCGGCGGCGGCAATTTTGGCCCGGTCAAAGGTGAGAAGGGGTTCTCCCGCCCGAACCTTCTGCCCCTCCTGCACCAGGGCGGCAAAGCCGTCGCCGTTCATGGCCACGGTATCCACCCCCACGTGAATCAAAAGCTCCATGCCGTCGGGGGAAGAGAGGCCCACCGCGTGCCTGGTCTCCGCCACGGTGGTGATCTCCCCGTCAAAGGGCGCCCGGACAACGCCCTCACTGGGCTGGACGCCCACACCCCGCCCCAGAACACCGGCGGCAAAGGTCTCGTCGGGAATTTCTGCAAAGGGGATCACCGTACCGGCCACCGGGGCGTAGACCACGCCGGGGGCGCAGTCCACGGCCGCCTGTTCAGGAACCGGAGCAGGCGCTTCCGTTCCGGCAGTTTCCGGAGCCGCGTCCTGATAGCCGAAGAGCCAGGTCAGCACAAAGGCCACGGCAATGGAAATGGCGGCCATCACCACGTAATGAAGCGGATTATGGAGGCAGAGGAGAAGGCCGAACAGACCCGTGACGCCGGTTCCGCTGGCCCCCAGACCCACCAGGGAGGCGTACATAGCGCCTGCCGCGCCGCCCAGCGCACCGCAGACAAAGGGCTTGAAATGCCGCAGGTTCACACCGAAGATGGCGGGCTCGGTGATGCCCATGAAGCAGGACAGGGACGCCGGCAGGGCCATGGATTTCAGCTTGCCGTTCCGGGTCTTCAGGGCCACGGCCAGCGCTGCCGCGCCCTGGGCCATATTGGCGGCAGAGGCCAGGGGAAGCCAGTACGTAAAGCCATACTGGGAGAGCTGGCCCATGTCAATGACGGTGTACATGTGGTGAATGCCCGCCACCACGGTGGTGGAGTAAAGGCCGCCCATGATGAGGCTTCCCACGCCGAAGGGCAGGGTCAGCAGGGTCTGAATCCCGCCGATAATGCCGTGCTCCACCGTGGAGAAAATGGGTCCAATGATGGAATAGGTCAGATAGCCGGTGGCGAAGACGCTGACCAGGGGCGTGACAAACAGGTCCAACATGGCGGGAACGATTTTATGAAGCCGCTTTTCCATCAGGCACATCACCCATACGGCAATGATGACCGGAATGACGCTGCCCTGATAGCCCACCAGATTCACCTCGTACAGGCCAAACCACACCCGCTGTGTCCGCAGAACGCCCTCCGTCGCCACGGTCCAGGCATTCTGCAGGTCCGGGTGAATCATCAGCATGCCGATGACCGCCCCGAGATAGGGATTCCCGCCGAAGGCTTTGGCGGCGCTGTAGGCAATGAGAATGGGCAGGAACACGTAGGCGGTATTGGCGAAGAGATTGGCGAACACATAGATGGAGCCGGAGGTATCAATCTGGAGGAACCCGTTGTTCACCATGAAGTTCAGCGCCTCCATGATACCCATGAGGAAGCCGCTGGCCACAATGGCCGGGATGATGGGAACGAAAATATCTCCCAGACACTTGATGGCCCGCTTGAACCAGGGCTGCTTCGCGGCGGCGGCGGCTTTCACCTCATCCTTTGTGGCGGCCGACATGCCGCTGACCTTCAGGAACTCGTCGTAAACCTTGTTCACCGTGCCGGTGCCCAGAATGAGCTGGAGCTGGCCGTTGGAGCTGAACACCCCCTTCACGCCCTCCACCTGTTCCAGGGCCTTGACGTCGATGCTGCCGTTGTCCACCGTCACCAGCCGCAGCCGGGTGGCGCAGTGGGCCGCGCTGACCAGGTTCTCCCGCCCGCCGAGAAGTCCGAAAATCTCTTGGGCGCACTTTGCGTAATCCAATGCCATAACCGTTTCCTCCCACTTGATTTGAAATTGACGATATGAAATCAATTTCATATGTTGGCTTTATTATACGGCGGGAGAATTTATTTGTAAATTGACAGGGAGGCTAAACTTTCCCCGTCTTCTTTATGCAAAATACTGAAATCAATTTCAGTCCAAAAATCCGTACTGGGCAAAGGCACGGTAGAGGCCGTCCTTCTGCACCGGCGGGCAGACGGCCCTGGCGGCCTTCCGCAGCGACTGACAGGCATTTCCCATCGCGACCCCCAGCCCCGCCGTCTGAATCATCTCCAAATCGTTCATGCTGTCGCCAAAGGCCACCGTATCCGCCAGAGGAACCTGCAGATACCGGCACAGCCGCTCTATGGCCGCCCCCTTGTTGAACTTTCGGTTGATGAGCTCTCCATGGATGATGCCAAGGGCATCCGGCTCCTGAAGGCAAAACTGAAATGCGTCCTCCAGCGCTTTCCGGGGGCCTTGCAGGCTCGCCGCATGAGGGGCCATGAAGACGATTTTGTAGATGGGCTCTCCTTGATACTCCGACATGGAGCGAATCCCCAAATCCTGTTCCAGCTGTTCTCTCCAGCGGAGAAATTCGCTGTTTTTCCCCGCTTTTTCCAGCAGGAACTTTTTGAATCCCGGGTCGGCATAGCTTCGGCTGAAGCTCTCCGCCGTGCGGAAAACGCCATGCTCCTCCAGCACGGACAGCGCTTTTTCCTGCTGCTCCGGGGTCATGGGGCAATCATAGATCCTCTGGCCGCCATACTGAATGCAGCCCCCCGCAGAACTGATTACGCCATCAAACCCGTATGGCAGCAGCGGCGAGAGCATCCCGTAATTCCGTCCGGAGCATAAAAACACCTGGTGTCCGGCGGCCCGGGCACGGCGTATGGCCTCCTGGGCGGAGGCGGGCGGCGTGTTGGAACCCGGCTCCGTCAGGGTTCCGTCAATGTCCAGAAAAATCAACCTTCGGTGCATAGCGGCCTCCTTTTCGTTTCTCATGTTCTGACGCCATTGGGATGAAATCAATTTCATATGACATCATAACAGAAAACCACTCCGGCCGCAAGAGCTGAAAGCATAGACGTTTTCGACAAAGTGGACCCATAAAAATCAGAGGATTTCACAACGGCCTTTTTTACCCACTTTTCGGAAAACGGGTTGGAACGCGCATATTTTTATGATATAATTCTGAAATGGATTTCAAACTGCCAGGAGATACGTTATGAACATATCCGAAATTGCGAAGCTGGCCGGTGTCTCGCCCTCCGCCGTGTCTCGCTATCTGAACAGCGGCTACCTCTCCGCAGAAAAAAAAGAGGCCATCCGCAAGGTCATCGAAGAAACCGGCTACCGCCCTCTGGTGCAGGCCCAGGTTCTCCGCACCAGAAAGACCAAGACCATCGGCGTCATTCTGCCAAAAATCGACTCCTTCTCCATCGGCAATGTGGTGGCGGGGATTGACTCCGTCCTGGAGCGGAAGGGATTCCAGATTCTGCTGGCGGATACCCACAACTGCTCGGAGAAGGAGCTGGATTATCTGGATACCTTTGACGACCAGCGGGTGGACGGCGTCATTCTCATTGGAACCATCTTCACCCCCAGGCACCTGGCCCTTCTGCGGAAGAGCCGGGTTCCAGTGGTTCTGGCCGGGCAGCAGCTGGACGGTTTTTCCTGTGTCTGCCACGATGACTATCACGCCTTCTATGACATCACCAGGCTGGTACTAAACAAGGGGTGCCGGCGGACTGGCTACATCGGCGCGCTGCCCCAGGACAAGGCCGTGGGCCAGGACCGGAGCCGCGCTTACCGCGACGCCCTGCAGGATGCCGGTCTGGAGCCGGGCCCTATGGCTGTGGCGGACTTTACCATTGCCTCCGGCCGGGAAACGGCGCAGTCGCTTTGGGACGCCCACGGCCCGCTGGACGCCCTGGTCTGCGCCACAGACAGCATGGCGGTGGGCGCGCTGCAATTCCTCAAAAGCCGGGGCATCCAGGTTCCCCAACAGGTATGCCTCACCGGTCACGGCGCTTCCAACCTCTGCGCTGTAACGACGC
Source organism: Oscillibacter sp. (assembly GCA_022797935.1). Lineage (GTDB taxonomy): Bacteria > Bacillota > Clostridia > Oscillospirales > Oscillospiraceae > Oscillibacter. The sequence goes on from JAAWLO010000005.1 coordinate 26,730, forward strand.
CCACCATCACCACCATCCGCTACTTTTATGAGGAGAGCGGCGCCAATGCCGCAGCCCTTCTCCTGGAGCAGCTGAAAGATCCCTCCCTCCCCGCTAAAGAAATCAAATTGGGATATACCATTGTAGAACAGGAATCCACTGGCTGACCGGGAACGGAATTTTTTGTCGTAAGCCACAAGTTTCGGTTGCTTTTTCAATCATTTTGTCGTATACTACAGAAGTAAGGAAAGTAAGAACTTGTTGGAAAGGAGTGGTCCCCATGGAGCTAGCCAAAGTCACGTCGAAGGGTCAGATTACGATTCCCATTGAGATCCGGAAGAAATTAGGCATCAAGGAGGGCGATAAAATCCTGTTGGTTGAAGATCAGGGCCGCGTCATCATGATGAATTCCTCTATGGAAGCTCTCTGGGAAGCGCAGACCGCGTTCGAGGCAGAGGCGGAACGGCTCGGGATCAAAGACGAACAGGATGTTACCGATCTCATTCGGGATCTGCGCCGGGAACGAATGGAGGATTAACATGCGGGTCATGCTGGACACGAATGTCCTTCTCTCTGCGCTGCTGTTTCCAAACAACCGGATGAACGGGATGATGCGGTGTATTTTTGAGGAACACCGTCTGGTCCTTTCTTCTCTCTCCGTAGATGAATTGATCTTGGTTGTAAAGAAGAACTTTCCGGCGAAGGCAGCGATTGTAGACCATATGTTGTCCGCAATGAGCTATGAATTTATTTATACGTCTCGCGCCATGGAGCAAGACTGCTCCGGCATTGCAAACCCCAGAAACTATCCCCTCTTGCCGGTCGCACTTCAGGAAAACGTGGACCTCTTGATTACAAACGACAAAGAGTTTGCGGAAATTGCCATTGACCGTCCGGAAATCCTGACTCCGGCAGAATTTATCAGACAATACCTCATCCGCTGAACAGCGGACGGACAGGGACGGGCCTCGTCCCTGCCGGTTTCACCGCGCGAGGACCGCCGGTTTCGTGAGAGGATTTTTCCTCTTCGGACCAGCGGTCTTTTTCTGCGCCGCCGTCTTCCAGCCGGAACCGGCTCTTGCTTCCGGACCGGCGTCCGCTCCACGCGCGGATGCGCCGGCAGCTGCTTCACAGCCGCCGGCGCATCCAGAAGAAAGAAAGGAAATATATCTCAAAGCCAACCGGCCTTGATTATGAAATCTGCCTCCAAAAACGGACTGCCTCTTTGCGCACCACCATGATACAAAGCACCGCGCCAATGTACCCACTGACGCCGTATACTGCATGGACCAGCGTCCGAAAGGGAACCAGCAGGGAGATGACCGCGCCGCAGGCCGCTGTCAGAAAAACACCGCACTGGTATCCGGCGCTTCCCTCCGCCGCGAATCTGGAGGGCACCTGCCACAGCAGCGGAACCGCCGCCGTATAAATCCCCAGAAAAATGGCCGGGGATAACAGATTCGCAAGGGCAGGCGCCGTATGCGCCGCCAAAACCAGAGCCGGAATTTCCGTCTCTATCACCTCCGGCAGCAAGGCCAGCATTCCCGCCGCCATAGCCGCGCAGCTCACGGAAAACCCTGCCGCCCCCAGGAGTACCCCGCGGACAGCTGTCCCCGGTTCCCGGCCCTGCCTGCCTATGGCCGTCAAAAAATTCGCCAGCCACAGGATGCAGAAGCCCACATAGGAGCCCACGGCGGAAAACCACCCGTTTCCCACCCGGGTTACCTGAAAAACAGCCACGTCTTCCGCGTTCTCCCAAAACTCCGCCGGATCAGCGGCAAAGGAACCCGCCCCCAGGAGCACCGCCAGCCCCGCAATGAGCAGTCCTATGACGCCCAGGGTCTTGAGATGCGTTCAAAGCCGCAGAGGGCCGTGACAGCGGTCAGAACCGCCAGAACCACGCAGCCACCAGCCGCCGGCATGCCGAACTGCTGGCGCAGGGCCGCGCCCGCTCCGGCCACCATAACCACATAGGACAGGAACACAAACAGCAGGGTAAAACCGTCGAAAAAAGCCCCCGCGTACGGTCCGCCGTAATAGCGGAAAAGCTCCGCGTTTCGGGTAAATCCCTCCCGCCTTCCGGCCAGAACCAGACAGCTGCCAATCCCGGCAAACAGGCCGAACATCACCGCAATGGCTCCGAACCCGGCCAGTCCGTAAGCCGTGAAATACTGCAGAATCTCCTGCCCGGTGGCAAAGCCCGACCCGGTCAGACAGGCTATGAAGGCCCCCGCGTACCGCAGGCTCTCCCGGTTTGCACCCGCGCGTTTCTCCATATCCGCGCCTCTTAAAACAGCTTCCGCATTTCCATCTCGTGGGTAACCTTCCAGGTCCCCTCCTCTTTGGCAATGTAGAACATGGACAGGGTCAGATTCTGCTCTCCCAGTGACCGGAAGGTGGCCGGGCCCTTCCAGCTGGGGCCGGTGTTGGTACCGGACAGGTACATTCTCCGGAAGACCCTCCAGCCCCCCGCCTGCCCCGGCGCCACAATCACATGCTCCACCCGGGTCTTCAGGTCCGGGAAGGCCGCCAGCAGCGCCTGCCGGTCCACAACGACCTCCTCCACGCCGTGAAGCCGCCGGGCATTCTCCCGCAGCACCTCCACGTCATAGGAATAGTAGTCGTACAGCAGGCCGAACATGCAGTGGTCATAGGTCAGCTTCGTCAGCGCCCGCACAAAGCGCTCCACATCGTCCCGGGTCTGGAGGTCCAGGCCCTCCAGCTCCCCGCACAGGGCCAAAATCTCATCATGATACAAATCCGCTTGCAGCATAGCCTCACACCTCCTTCGGTTCCCGTTCCGCGTCTTCCGGAAGCGTCATAGCTGCTTCGATCAGCTCGCTGCTGCGGGTCACCCACTCCTCCACGATTTTCCATCTTCCGTCCACTTTTTCCACCCGGCACTCGCACAGGCCCAGGCAGATATCCTCCTCACAGAGGCGCTTTCCCGTGGGCGGGCCGTATTTGCTCCAGCCCAGGTTGGCGCCGTCGAAGTAAATTGCCTGACCGAAGCTGTATCCGCTCTCCTCGTCGCCCTCGGCGAAAATGTCGAGAAAGCGGAGCTTCAAATCCGGAAAAGCCGCCATCAGCTGTAAGGTGTCGTTCACCACATCCTTGGAGCCCTTGAGGTCGTTTCCGCCCTCCCGGTTGATGGTAATGCTGTCGCTGTAAAAGTCGTGAATCCGGCCCACCAGCTTGAAATCCCACAGCGTGCGGGTGAAGCTCTCAAACAGCCGCGCCACTTCCTCCGGCGTTTTCAGCTGGCAGGTATTGACATCGTTGACGCACTGGCGGCGGTCCTCAAAGTACATCTGTTTTTGCCGGTCGTCCAATGCTCCGCATCTCCTTTTTTTAAATATTCCTTTTCCGAAGGCGCGTTCTGCGGCCTTTCGGAAAACTGGGCCATTTTTCAAACAAAGCCTAATCAGAAGCTCTGAATCCAAGCCAGGAATCCCACCAGGCCCGCAAAGATGACAACCGGCCACACAAAATAGCGGTCAAACTTCAGGGGGCGGATTTCGTAGCCATCCGCGTCCGTCAAGCCCTGCATAGCCTCGTTGGCGCCCTTCAGCGTATAGGGATAAGGCTCTCGCTCTGGCTTCCGGGTCCTGGAAAAAGAGGCTGAACAGGCAGGAGAACAGAATGGCAAAGGCGGTGGAATAGACATAGCACCACAGCCAGTTGATGTTCAGGCCGCTCTCCAGGCTCTTTACCAGCAAAGACAGCACAAAACCGGCGACGCAGCCCAGAGAACAGCTCTTGTCGTTAACAAAGGGCATGAACAGAATCATCAGCAGTACGCCGGTCAGGGTTCCCTGCATGGGCGCGCTCATGGCACCGATGGACTGCATGATGGAGCGGTTGGACCCGCTGAGGTACAGGTACACGAAGATGACCGCCACTACGGCAATGGCGCAGGTGAAGAGCATGGACTGCTTCATGGTGGCCTTCTTGCCCTTGGCCAGGTAGGGTTCGTACACGTCCTTCACGAAGGCGGCCGTGGCGGAGTTGAGGATAGAGTCCAGGGAGGACATGGCCGCCGCGAAGACCCCTGCCACCATCAGGCCCACCATTCCGCTGGGCATATAGCGGATGATGAAGTCTACAAAGACATTGTTGGAATTGGCAAAGTCCAGGGTGCTGGCGTTGTTCTGGTAGAACACAAAAAGAATCAGGCCCAGTATGTAGGTCATCCAATAGATTCCCACCATCAGCACCGTGGAGAGGATGCCGGTTTTCTTGACGTCACGGATGCTGCGGGAGGTGACATAGCGCTGAATCTGCTCCTGATTGAAGCCGAAATAGGAAACCCACATCACAAAGCTGCCAAGCAGGCAGAGATAGATGTTATAGTTGTCCAGCCGGAGGTCAAAATCAAAAGAGACCGTCTTTCCGGCTTCCCCGGCAATGGACAGCACCTCCCCAAAGGGCATACCCATGTGGCGGAAGGCCACAATCAGCGCAATCACCGCGCCAATGGCCAGGAGGATTCCCTGCAGCGTATCCGTCCAGATCACCGCTTTGATGCCGCCGGAAACCGTATAGGCAATGGCCAGAATCATAATCAGCGGCACCCAGACGTCCAGGGAAACCCCTGTGATGCTCTCCAGCACCAGAGACGGCGTATACACAAAGCCGCCGGTCAGCACAAAGGAATTCAGCAGCCACAACAGCAGCGTAATCATCCCCGTCCGGCCGCCGAAGCGCAGGTTGACAAATTGCCCCATTGTAGTCACTTTGGTATGATACAGAATGGGCAGAATGGTGCAGGTGCAGAACACAATGCAAAGGGGCAGGGTGAGATTGGACGCGCCCGCCAGCAGTCCGTCATAGTAAATCCAGCCCGGGTTGCTGATAAACGCGCCGGCGCTGAGCATGGTCATGCCAACCGAAATGGCCACCGCGTACCAGGGCAGGCTCCGGCCGCCCTGAAAATAGTCCGTGTCACTGCGGTTGCTTCTGCCGGTCACCACGCCGATCAGCAGAACAACCAGCATATACGCTCCCAGTATCGTCCAGTCAAATACAGTCATACGTTCCTCCTTTTCCTTGTGCCATCCGTCATCTCGCGTCTCGCCATAAAGGGTGCAACGGCTGTTTCTTTCCCCTGTCTCTCTTTTTATTTCAGCACGGTCCGGTACAGCCGCAGAAGGTTCTGCCCCAGCAGCTTGGCACAGTCCTCCTCCTGGTAGCCGTGACAGCGCAGTGCATCAATCACTTCCGGAAACCGCTCCCGGCAGGAGGGCCCGGAAATAAAATCGTCCTTCCGGATTCCGTACCACACGCTTTCCAGATAGCCCGGGTATTTCTCGCTCTGATAGGGCGTCTGATAGTCACTCTCCACAAAACCCAGGTTGGCCAGCCCCCGCAGAGTCTGCCGGTCCTTGGGCGTCTTAAAGCCGCAGTAGTCCGGGCCCAGTGCCACGTGGTCAATGCCCGCCGTCTCCACCGCGTAATCAATCTGCCGCAGAAGATCGGAAATGTCCGCCTGCTCCTTCTCCGTCGCCACCAGCGCCGTTCGAAAGCTCAGAGCCACCACGCCGCCGCTGCGGCCAATGGCCTCCATCCGCTCCCGGCCAATGTTCTGAGGATGATCGCTCAGCTCCCGGGCGCAGGTGTGGGAATCCAGCAGCGGACTGTCCGTCTGCTCCGCCAGGTCGAAAAAGCCCGCGTCGTTCAGCTGCGCCGTGTCCAGCACCATCCCAAGCCGGTCCGCTTCCCGCACCACCGCCACGCCGTAATCCGTCAGGCGACCCTGGGTCCGGTGCTGGCCGCAGCCATCCCCCAGGCGGTTGCGGCCATTGCCCGTCAGCTGGAGGGCCCGGAGGCCCGCGCGGTACAGGGTGCGGAGATTCGCCAGGGTCTGGTAGTTGGATTTTCCCTCCAGGGCCCGCCCTCCGGCCAAAGCCGCCACTATGGCAATCTTTCCCTCCCGGACGGCCCGGTCCAAGTCCTCCGCCCGGCGGCAAAGGATGAACTGACCGGTTCCCCGTTCCTCCTCGCACAGCAGCATGTCCAAATTCCGGTGAACATCCCAGAAAAAGTGCTTGTCCGTGGCTCCGTACATCACCTGAGCCGCATGTCCGCCCCCAACGCAGAGGTGCAGCAGCCCTACGCCCTGCCGCCGCAATACCGGCAGATACGCCTGGTCAAAGGCGGAGTAGGTCCCCCGGACAATCTCCCCCTCGTGGTCGTGAAAATCGAAAACATACTCGTCCAGCAGGTTGGCAAAGCCGTCCGCCAGAAAATACTTCGTTCCTTCCATAGCGCTCCTCCCGCTTATTCTCCCAGCACCTGTTCCAGTATGCGGTAAGCGTTTTCGCCCAGAATGCCGAGAATCTCTTTGTCGCTGTAGCCCCGCCGGCAAAGGTACTCGCTGATGACATAGGCCTCCCCCACATTAGAGGGCTCGTTCAGCATGTGGTCGCCCTTGGGAATGCCGGTGTGGAAGCCCTCAATGGAGCCCGGCGCGGGGCTCATGGCCCGGAAGACATTGTGCACCAGGGGGAAGTTGTCAAAATCCAGCCCCAGACAGATGTGCTCCACCCCAATCAGGTCCGCAATGTGGTCGATATGGTCCACCACCCGGTCATAGGTCACCAGTTCGCCGGTTTCCTCTGCGCCCTTCTGGATTTCCGTCTTGACGATTTCCATGCCTATCAGGCCGCCGTTCTTCCCGATTGCCCGGATGCGCTCGCCGCTGAGGTTGGCGTCCACCGGACAGACCGCCTGCACCCCCACGTGGGACACCACCACGGGACTGCCGGTCACCTCCATGACGTCGAAAAAGCTGCGGTCCGTCATGTGGGCCAGGTCAATCACCATGCCCAGGCGGTTCATCTCCTCCACCAGCTTGACACCGAAGGTGGTCAGCCCGGCGGCGGCCCGGATATCGCCCACGCCGTCGGCAAACACCGTGCGGGCCCCGCCGGCAATGCAGTTCAGCCGCAGGCCCAGTTCGTAGAAGGTCCGGAGCATAACCAGACTTTCTTCACCTTCCCGGCCCTCCAGGGCCCGGGCCCCCTCGAACGCCAGAATCAGGGCAATTTTTCCCGCCTCGTGAGCCGCCCGGATATCCCGCAGATTCCGGCAGATCCGGAAGGACGCCCCCTCCGCTTCCTCCTGCCGGAGCATGTCAATCTGTTCGAAGCAGCCGAAGGCCAGATGGTCGGACAGATTGCACGTACAGGGGGAATTGGCCCCCACGGTGGTGACCACGGTCTGAAAGCCTCCCTGCCGGAGGGCCGGCAGATAGCGGGTATCGAAGACCTTGGTCTCCCCCAGAGCCCGGCGGATTGCGAACTCAAACATCAGGTGGTCGTGCAGATTGACGCCGGCGGAACGGCAGTTCAGCTCCCTGGCCCGAGGGGACAGGTCCTCCGGTTTCATTTTTTGGAATGTCTCCATGTCGTTCACCTCACCTTTCATCTGTCTCCATTATAGCCGGACGCCGCACCGGCAGCCTTATCCGGCGTGCCAGATTTCTCCGCGTATCAGACATGTTTCGCTGCCCAGGCAGCTCCTGGATTTCCTGTCACTTTTCTGCGAATCCGTCCCTTTCTGCCGCAAATTTTTGCCAAAAAAAGACCATGCCCCAGGAAAAACGAAGAATTTTCGTTCTCCCTTGGGGCATGGCTTCCATCAGATTTTATCTTTTTTCGGACGGCGCCTTTTTAAATCGGACATTTTTGTTCCTTCCACCCAAGTCCGCCGGTACACCGTGGGCGTCATGCCGCAAGCTTTGCGGAAGCAGGTGGAAAAATAGTTAACGTCTCCAAAACCGCACTCCATCGCCACCTCTGTAACCGGCAGTCCGCTCTCCTCCAGCAGAACCCGGGCACGGCCAAGCCGCAGGCCCAGGAGGTACTGCGACGGCGGCATGGCGTACTTCTCCTTGAAGCGCCGGTTAAACTGCCGTTCGGAGACATGAGCTATGACAGCCAAATCGGAGATTTTCAGCTCCTGATGATAGTTGCCCTGCATATAGGCCACCGCCTTGGCGAAGCTGTCCCACACGCTGGCGGGATTGCAGTTTTCGCCGGCGGCAAAGGCCCGGGAAATCAAGGTAATCAGGATGAAAAAAGAAGAGTTCAGCACCTGCTCAAAGCCTGGCTCCATCAGCTTCTGTTCCCGAATCATCCTATCCACCAGAGCAGACAGCTCCTCCAGCAAATCCGCATCCGCCAGCAAACGGTCCTCCGGTTCATAAGCCGCCGCCAAGGCATTTTCGATAAACAGCTTCTGATATCCCTCCAGACAGCGGAAGGTTCCTGCCAGACGCTGGATGTGCTCATCCCTATAATAGATGGAGCACATCCGCATCCGGTCCGCTTTGGGGATTTCCTTGGTGTAGTCGCCGTGCAGCACAAAAATGTCCCCTTGGGAGACCGAAAATTCCGTTTCGTTTACCCGGTAGCGGCCATTGCCCTCAAAGATGATGACAATTTCGTTTCCCCAGTCGGCAGCGTCATGAAAAATCCTTTTCAACCGCCCTTGAATATACTGCATGGATACATCATAAGGAATAATTACTGGACGTATTTCCATTCTGCCTACCTCCGCTTCTGTTCTGGGTCCATTTTATCCCACGGCCGTTCAGACTGCAAGCGCGCTTTGCGCTTCCGCCCTTGAAGTGTCAGCTTGTTCGGAGGGAGCGTCCAGAACAAAGATGTAATGGTGTAAGCAGTGCAGACCCCAGACAGAAACCAGGGAAACCGTCTGCATTATGACCATGGTGCGCTGCAAACCGCGCACATTATGGGTCATAGGGATAAATCATTCAAGATAATCCAAAGGATGGCGGTTGCTGCTCCTGAGACAGATTATTCCTGCATGGATGGATAGCAGGCTGAGCAGAACACCAGCCGTTTTCGCCCCGTTTTCCTCCCTATGTAATTTCTACATGTTGCACAAAGGAACCTGCTCTCTTGGGAGGATTTTTGCCTCTCTTTTCACTCTTGCTGCTCTAAATGCTTCAAATGGATCAGAAAGCCCTCCGCAAACAGCTCTGCCGCAAGCGGGTTCCCGCTGATCCACCAGACCGGGTCCGGCAGCGTGCGGTAAATGGCGTCGTATTGCAGGCAGACCAGAAGGGATTTTTGCTTTCCTTCCGCTGCGGATTCCAACAGGTGTTCAATCAGCTCCCGGACGTCCTCATAACTCTCAAAGTAATCGCAGAGGTCGTCGAAGAACTGCCCGGCAAAAACGCGGCTGCATATTGCCAGGGCATCCCGGTCTGGTTTCCCGGCTTCATCCGTCAGGCCCATTCGCCGCAGACGGCCGGCGGCGGAATCGTCGAAAGGACTCTGCGCCCTTCGGCCTTCGTACATGGTTTGTCACCTCCTCCAGGGCATAAAAATAGCCCGGCGCCGCAGACGCGGCGCCAAGCTGCAAATATGTGCTGTTCAGTTTTGATTGTCCTCCGGCTTCTCCGGCTCTGGAGCGGCGATGGCCTCAATAAGCTCTGTGACCACTCCGTTGAGCTGAGCGGCGTTCTGGGTGCTGACCACCGGCTTGCCTGTCCGGCGCTCAATGGCCTTCCGGGTATCCCCGGCAATCTCTCCGCCGGAACGGGCGACCTCCAGATTCTCCGCGAAGCCCTCCGGCTGCTCCTTCTTGGAAATCTCCGTCGCGGTGGCCTCTGACAGCATGGTCAGGACCAGCTCCAGATCTGTCATGTTGTCCCGGAGATTCTCTTTTTTCAGGCCCTTGAGGTTCTTGTACTGCCGGGTGGACATCCCAGACCAGGCCCGGGTGATTTCATCGATGAGGATGGCGAACTCCCGGCCCCGCTCCACGCCCCGGGCCTGCCACTCGGCGGTGAGGTCGTTGCGGATGCGGATGGAGAGCAACCGCTGGTGAATCCACTCCTCCGAGTAGCCCTTTCGCAGATAGGTCTGCATGGCCCGGTCAATGGCCTGTTCCGGGTCTATGGTTTCCTCAATGCGCTCCCGGCCCACCTGGGCCAGCCAGAGCTTGAAAGGCTCAGCCTTGGGGGAGGGGATGGACTGGATAATGCGCAGAAGTCCTTCCACCGCAGCCGCTTGGATTTTTCGTTTTTTCCCATCCGCCGCAATCATTTCAACCGGGGTACAAATTGTACCCCACTTGGAACCAAGCTCCGGGTCACGGCTCCGCATTTTCTTGATGTACTGTTTCGGGTCCGAGCTGTCCGTCAACACCTGCACAACATCGGCAACGGAAAAATACCATTCCTCCGCCTCAGCATCCCAGGCGGTGCGGATTTTCTGATTTTCAAAAAGCTGAATCTTGTCCTGCTCACTCATACGTCCACCTCATTTCTCTTGCTTTCGTCCATTATACGCCGGTTTCTGCGTTCCTGCAAGAACTCCAGAAACAGCGCCTCAACGCCCCGGTCGCTGCCCAAGTCATCCAGATACGGAGCGAACGCCTTGCGGTTAAACGTGATTTTCTTGGGCGGAGCCGTCATGCGCTTGATAGCTTTGTCCCGGGCTTCCCGCCAGGCTGCGTAAAGGGACTGCCGGTCAGCACGCGGAGGGGGACATTTGCGAACAATGTGCTGCATCATAGCCTTGGTGATTTGAAAGCCTTCGATGCTGCACATCTCTATAAACGCTTCCTGGGCTTCCGGGTCATAGTCTGCCATGAGGCTGGCGCAAGCCAAGTTCAGACGTTTGGGAGCGGTTTCCAGAATATCCAGCAGGGGAGGGATTAACTGCGTCAGTTTGACAGCCTTGCGAATCTCATATTCTGTGACGCCAAAGAACTCTGCCACCAGTTTACGGGCGTTGTATCTCTGCCGGCCACGTTCCAAGAAGACTTCCTTTTCCGTGCTTTGAAACTCTTGGCGATTATCGCCAAAAGTTTCGTGGTCCTGTTCAATATACCACTGACCATGGCGGTTCTTGGCATCCAACAAGGCCCTGTACGTCTTGCCGCGTTCAACGATAGAGAGATTTTGCCGCTGAATCAGGTTCGTAGAAGTCGCGATCACAATAGCCCGCGCATCGTCCGCTTCCACGATCTCGGCTGGAATGACATCCCATCCGGCCCGCCTTGCCGCGTTTGCCCGGTTATGCCCTGCCAGAATTTCGTAGCTGTCCTTTGCGGCCATAGGGCGGACGATAATCCGCACCAACAATCCCTCCTCATTCAGCTGCTCCGCAAAGGCCCTGAGCTGCTCAGGCGAATACGGCCGGAAACCGATATCCGTCGTGAAGAAGGGAACCAGCTTGTCCAGCGGCAGAGAGCAAATCTGCACCCCTCCGGGAGGCAGAGCCTCCCGGAAAAGTTTTTCATACGCCTGATTACTGGTGTGCAGCTCGGACGCCTGCTGGCTGGCCGTCATCCGCCTTTTCAGCAGATCATTCATAGCCGCTTTAGCCAAGCTCCAGCACCTCCTCCGCAAGACTCCGGTAGCTGAGGGCGGCGGCGTTTCTCGGGGAGTAGTCGAAAATACTTTGACCAGCGGCAGGACACTCCGCCACTTTGATGGAGTATTCAATGGGCTGATTGAAAACGTGGACGGTATCACTGTATACGTCTCCCACGCTTTCCCGCACACTGCGGCAGAGCTGGGGGCGGGACTGATACATGGTCAGCAGGATGCCGGCGATCTGGAGGGCCGGATTAAACTTGCCTTGTACAGACTTCACCAGCTCCAGCACCTCCGGGATACCTTCGCTGGCCAGGAAGTGGGCCTGGACCGGAATGATGCAGTAGTCTGACGCCGCCAGAGCATTGACGGTCAGGAGTTCGTGCTTCAGCCGCAGTCAATGATGATGTAGTCATAGTCGGCTTTGAGCGGAGCCAGAAGACTATCCATCATTTTCTCGCAGGAGCGCCCTGCGTCACCCACGGCATTGTACTGTGAAAGCTGCATCACCTGAAGCCGGGCGGCGGCATCTGCGAGGCGGCGGTTGGCGGAAATCAGGTCCGGTCCGGTTTCGGTGTGGAGGACCGCATGCTTCAGATGCAGCACCAAATCTTCTGGGTAGTCAATAGCGGCCAGCCGCAAATTTGCCAGGGTACACCCGCCGGGGTGAAGCCCAAGGCGGCAGTCAGATTCCCCTGGGGATCGTTATCGACCAGCAGGACTCGCTTGCCAGAAGCGGACAGCGCCGCAGCTAGATTCAACGCTGTGGTGGTCTTGCCTGCGCCGCCCTTTTGGTTGGTAACAGAAATCAGTTTGCAAATATCACTCATAGCCGTCTCCTATCTACGAAAGTTATGTGGAAATTCGGCGCATGTGCCTGTTCTGAACACAAGACTAATCCACCACAAATGTCCTCTTGCGAAATTTGTTGCAAATCTTTTCTCCGTCAACACGCGAATCCATTGGCGCACAAGACTTCCGGAGCTTTCCTGCTTTCTGCCGTTTAAGCAGTGAGGCCGGGGTTCGAATCCCCGCCGGGTCACCAAACGATAAGGATTCTGGTCACAAGGGAGGAAATTTCAAACAAGGCCTGAATGGCATAACCAGATTTTTAATTTCAAGGACTTCCAGATCAGAGTGCCGTCTTCCTTTTGAGCCAGGAACGCTCCTATTTCTTTAACGGGCATTTTCCCTCACTTCGTTGCAAAACGGTTCATAAAGAAGTCGGCAAAAGCGGCCAGCTCCTCTTCCTGTGATACATAAACATACAGCTTTTCATCTTCCAGCCAGTCATAGGCATTGATGCCAATGTACCCTTTTTTGTCCGGGTAAATGATGAAAGCATCGGTAGGGTACTTGTTGCGATAGGCTTTCAAAATTTCAGAGCGGCGATAGTAAGCAGGATTGCCGCAGCCAGAAAGATCGGGGACTGTAGGAACGGCCACAATCGTCTGGCTGGCTTCGTTCCAGCCGACAAGCAGATTGCCAATTTTGGTTTTGCTTCCATGAACAAATCCATAATTGAAACGGCTCACATCCTCGGTATATCCGAAAATCAGCCTGTATTTGTCTCCATCTTCAACGGCCTGGTTAAACAGAGCACGCATTTTCTTCGCATTTGCATTGCTCTTTTCCATGTTAATTTCAGGTCCCTTAAAGAACTTGCTGAAGAATCCCATAATTTGTTCCTCCTAAATGTTTAGATGTTTTTATATGAAACTGAATAGGGCGGTACCCACAGCATCATAAGTGAATTGAGAGTTCTCCTTTGCGGTTTGTTTTGGCTTCCATTGGCTAAAATAAAAATAAACAATTAGATTTGTTTTTATTTTAGCTGAAGTGAAATCCGTCCGCATATAAGGTCAAAACTGATGTTCGGACGGATTTTCTCATTCCCATTACTCAAGGTGCAGGAGCTGTTTTTAATTTCTCCAGAGCGTCTACAATCGCGTTTATTTGAAAGTCGACTGTTTCATCGGCAGCTTCGGGAACAAACAAAGGTAACGTGTCAGGGATCGCTTTGCGCACAACCATTACGGTCAGACTCAAATTCGTGAATAAATTGATTCTTGCCGCGTCAGCCTTTATACCAAAGTTTTCTAAAATTTCTCCAAAAAGACGGAGCTGTTTTTGACGGAACATTTGATAGCGCTCCTTTGACAGACGTTTGAAAATAAGTTGTTGCTCTTCAATCGTTAAAATAGCGATTCCATTTTTCTCTCCGTAACAACAGGCATAGAGAAATTGTTTCACGGCATCGCGCCAGCTTAAAGCAGGATCGGCCATCAGCCTTTGCACGTGCTCAATAATTTTAGGTTGCTGCAAGTACAGCGTTTCAACGATCAAATCTTCTTTCGCTGCAAAAAAAGAATAAAAGAAGGTTCGCGAAATACCAACTTTTTTATATATTTGTTCCACAGTAGTATGCTGTATGCCTTGCTTTGCCATCAGTTCAAGGCCAACTGTAATAAGTTCTGTTTTGATGCGCTCTCGATCCTCCTCAGAATAGGCTACCTTTGGCATCCCGTCACCTCCTTCCTTAAAAAATAAAAACAGCTTCAAAAAATCAGCTTTATTTTAACACATCCCAATAGCATAATGCAAGCTTAAACGGAGGGAACTCTATGGACAACATATGGACAACATCAAGGTTTATCAGCCGCCCGGCCAGGTCTCGCAGGTCGAGGCGTTTATTGAGGACCTGCATCCCAAACTTCGGGAGAAGCTGGTCTGGCAGATCTTCCGTCTGTCCCGTACCCCGCCTGCCGGGCTGAAAGAGCCTCATTACAAGCACTTCTCCATTGAGAAGTACCGGAGTTTCTACGAGCTGCGGGAGAAGAACCGTATTGTGATCCGGGTGATTTTCACAATGCTTCCCAGCGGAGAGTTTCTTCTTCTGCACGCCTTTCAGAAACGCCAGTCCCGGGACACCATGCGGGCACTGGAACAATCTCTGAGACTATTGTCGTTGCTCCGGGACCACCCGGAGTACACAGTAGAATATAAAGTGAAGGAGGAAGCCAAATCATGAAGCGCAGCCCCTACATCTCCCTCGCGGCCATGCTCGTTTTCGCGGGCATGGTATTTTTATGGAAAAGGAGGCCCAAACCCCAATGAAGAAATTCCTCATGTGCCTGCTGCTGGCGCTCACGCTGACCACCAGCGCCGCCGCTCTGGAGGTTCCCACGAACACCGTGGTCCAAAACCTCAACGGCAGCCAGCAGCTCATCAAAACCTACGTCCTTCCCCCGGAAACGGACCCGCAGACGTTGGTGGAGGAGCCCTTTGAACAGGAGGGCTATTTATACACCTTCGCGGAGATCGTCAAGGAGGAGAACCTGATCTCGGACGCCAGCTATCACCGGGAGACTGTAACAGTAAACAGTGAAACCGATGATCTCTCCAGGATTCTGGAACAGCTAAAGCCGTCCATTGACTATGACGACGGCACATACAAAGGGACGCTGGCCCTGGACCACACCAGCATCCACACGGAGGCCTCCGGATATGAAACCCGCAGCAGCACCGTGACCGCCACCAAGACCATTGGCCCGGTGGACCGGAACGACATGTCCTATGTCCCCGCCACCACGGTCAAGAACGGCGTAACGCTGAAGCTGTCCGGTGTGGACTGGCAGGTAACGGGAACGGACCTGGTGGGGGACGCCCTGTCTCCGTCATCCTATCAGGCCGTGGCCTCCTACTCGGGCAAGTCCTATTATAAGGCGGCTACGGGTTATGTCACCACCGCCGACTATGTGGGGCAAATCTCTCAGAATGGCGTGGAGAGTGTCACGTATCAGGTGAAGTATCTGGGTACGGAAGGCGGTAAGCTGGAGCCCGGGGAATCCGGGATTGCCAAGGCCGCCGGAGGGCTATACTCAGTTTTGCCCTATGTACTGGGGGGTCTCGGTATCCTGGCTCTGATTGTGCTGGCGGTATTGCTTGTGCGGTCCCGGCGGGAGGCCCGAATGTATCAGAATGACGACCTGGCAAATCTCGAACATGAGGAGGAAGAGCACGAATGAAATGGAACAAATGGATTGCAGGTTTAGCACTGTCGGCGTCGCTGCTGGCCCTGCCCGCTCAGGCGATGGACTACAATTTCAGTACCGCCGCACCCCAGGACTTCTACAAGAGCGGGTCCTATGAGGATGTCTACGGCTCTCAGCACAACTACGGCGGCAGGAACGTAGTGGACTATCAGGTCCCGGAACTGGAGTATGGCCAGTTCAGCACCACCCAGACCGGTGTGATGGAACGGACGACTCTGCCCGGCCTTCAGGCGGCGGTTGCCACCAGTGACGGAACCGACGGCGGCGGTTTCGGCATCAGCGGCGGTCCCATTACCGTTCTGACGGAAGTCGGGACATCCGCTGGAGGCGCGGAGAGCTTTCTGCCGCCCACTTCCATCAGCCAGCCGGGCGCCTCGCAGAATGTGTCCCAAAGGCCGGTTTACACCAGTATTGAGGGCATGAAGCGGAGTGACGGCAGCATTGGAACGGTAAAAATCCCTTCCCTGGATATCAATATGAAAGTATGGGAGGGAGAAACCAACGAGAGCATGAAAAAGGGGCTGGGGCATTACAGCTCCACCTCGGCCTGGGACGGCAATGTGGGTATCTGTGGGCATAACCGGGGGGCCAAGTATACGATTGGCTCCATCAAGGATCTGGAGTATGGGGATACCATCACCTATACCACGGTCCACGGCACCCGGACCTACTCGGTGGTCTCCGTTAAAACCATCTCCAATTCCGACTGGAGCTATTTGCAGGCCACCAGCGACAACCGCATCACGCTGACCACCTGTCTCGCCAATCAGCCCGAAAAAAGAATTTGCGTTCAGGCGGTGGAGAAAACCACCTGAAATGCGCAAAAGCGTCGTTTAGAGGAGGCTCAAAGTTGAAAAGACGTTTTTTCGGCGTTGAGAAATAAAATAAACCTTTGACAGACCGGAAAAGGTGTATTATGCTCAAAATATCCCGGGAAACACAACGAAAAAGTGAGCGCGGCAGCGCTGTGGAAAAGAAGGGCTATATGAGACATTTGAAAAGGGATATGGGCATGATGCTCACCGGCATGGCGCTGGGCGTTTTGCTGACAGGCGGAGCGGTGGCCGCCGGAGTAATGGCGGAGCCGTCCTGGCAGAACATCTATGTGGACGGCCGGCAGGTTCAGATGGCGGCCTATAATATCGCAGGAAACAATTATGTCAAACTCCGGGACATTGGAAAGGAAGTTGGATTTAACGTCTATTGGCAGGATGGCGTTCAGGTGGACAGTTCCGCACCTTATACCGGAGAAGCTCCGGCAAAAGCCAATTCCCAGCCCACGTCTCTTGCGGCAACTTCGCTCCAGATCAGCAGCATGAAAGGCACAGAGCTGACAGTGGGAGAGAGAAGCTCCCTCTTCATCAGCCCTGACGGAACGGGATGCACGGCGGTATCCAGCAATCTGTCGGTTGCTTCGCTAGAGCAGGTCGCCGGATATTGGGTCGTTGTACCCAAAGCCCCGGGCTCCGCTACAGTTACCGTCACCAACGCTGCCGGAGAATCTGGTTCACTGGTCTTTACAGTGAAAACGGATACCTCCACTCCCGCTGAGATCGACCTGAATGCCAGCATGGATATCCGGCAGGAAATGGTACGGCTAATCAATGAGGTGCGACAGGAACACGGCCTCGCGGCCCTGCCCGTCAATGACGCGCTGATGAATGCCGCTCAGGACTGTGCAGCCCACCAAATGCGAAATCATAGCACATATGAATGGCAGGTTTTGCGGAATTACGGATGGGCCTATGGCGGAGGATTTAATCTAACCTGCTTCAATGCCACCGGACCTACTTACGTAGCACAAACAGCCATTTTCAATTGGGGTAATTCCCCGGGGCACTTCCAGACCATAGTTCGAGAAACTGCCACCTGTCTTGGCACTGGCGTCTACCTGTCCGACGGTATGGCTTACTGCTATATGGTAGTAGGTGATCCTAGCGGGCACAGCCCCCTATAAGACTAAAACAATCAACTCCTTTTGGGAAAGCCTTTCAACAGATGTTGAAGGGCTTTCCATTTTGAAAAAATGCATGAAAGGACATCGTTCTAATGAAAAAACGAACTCAGTCCATATGGACACGAATGACAGCTATTTTGCTGGCATTCGTCTGTGTCGTTGGTCTATTTCCTCTCCAAGCTCTCGCTGCTACGGATACAATTAAGTTGGAGAGATTTGGTATGTCCGGCGTTTCCTATGAGTCCCCTGCCCTTGGCAAGTGCGATCTGCACCAAATGTATTACGCCAACGGAAACCAGACCACCGCAGGTTTCTGCGGCACAAAAGGCGGTGGCATGGGACAGTCTCTGCTGGGGCAGACCTGGGGAAACAAAAGGGGCCTCTCTGATCCTACGGTCTCCATGATGATGGCGTATTATTACGCTCATTCTACCGGTGTCTTTACAGATCAGGCCAAGGCGCTGGGTGTTGATATCATTTGGGGTGATGGGTATACTTGGTATATGAACGCCTGGGTCCAGGCGATCATCTGGCGGTATCAACAGGGGAGCATGAGTGATCCTGTGGTTGCCTGCGCCGAAGAGTTGATGGCCGTTTTCAACTCCTTGGACGGAGCGAATTACACAAGTATCTTGGTATGAAAACATAACAAAAGCCATGGGCCCGTTGCAGCACAATGGGCCCATGGCCTGGAACTATTGACTTTACTACTAATTTACTACTTTTGCTGAAATCGTCTACTGATGCGCGACAAACGGGCGCTTGCTGCGAATTTCCTAAAGCTCTACCTTCAGCCCGTTCACCGGAGCTTTTTCGTGGATGATGTTTTTGGCATCCACGAAAGTTATCGTGATAACAGAATACAGATGTTGGAAGAACCTGGTCCTACTCAGGGGTATGGTTTCCATGTAATGCTGGTCGACAGCAGTACCGGGACTTTGGTGCATCAGCGACTGATAGGCTTGGAACACGATTTGTCTGTGCGTCTGCGTGATGCCATTATCCATCAGCCGATGATTCCGGATTATGAGCAACGGCTTCAGCGCATCATGGCGCAATACCCTACGAGGGACCTCGTCACGTTGGCGAGCAGCCAGCCGGTCAGCACGGGACAGGGCAGCATGGTTACGACTATGCCGCAGCTCCGCCCGAGTCATAGGGGAATTACCGGGGTCAAAAAGGATAACTACCCTCTTCCCGAGGAACTGCGCAAGTTCAATTATATCTATAATGATGGTACGGAGCATGTGGTGATGGCTGTCCCGGAATCGCTTCTCCCACAGGCAATCGAGTCCGGTAACTTCGATGATTTTGAGTGTCCCATCCCTTGCCGGTATATCCTGGCGAAAGGGTACCGCATCCTTGATGGATATGTCATCTGCAACGTTCCGTATAACAACAGGCTTGGTGTGAACATTGATAAATCCTGGTACGATGAGTAAACGAATAAGCAGTCTTTGGCATACCTGGAATTTTTAACTTCGACTACAAAAGAACTTTAAATGTTTGCGGAAGCGTACTAAGAATTTACAATATACATGAAAGTAGCCCCGCATTGTGAAGACGCAGGGCCGCTTCTCATTCTGGGCACCCCCGCATTCTCTGGCAGCTTACCCCAAAACAGGAAAATCCCCTGTAAGGGGTATTTCAAGGGGTAAGCTTATTTGAGCCGCTAAATATCAGAACTTTCTAACATAAAATGTGCCGATAAATCAGGAAAATCCCCGTATTCACTAAGAATACGGGGATTACCGCTGGTACGCCCTGAGGGATTCGAACCCCCGGCCTTCTGGTCCGTAGCCAGACGCTCTATCCAGCTGAGCTAAGGGCGCGTGCGCTTTCCTTCCGGACAGCTTCCTCATAATAGCACAGTCTATTTTAAATTGCAAGCCCTTTTTCAAAATTTCTGCACTTTTTTTCCGCTCCCGCAGCCTCTTGCTGGCTCACGCTGTTTCCCCAAATCAAAACTCCGTCTTCCGCAAATAGACGCCCCTTTATAAAAACAGGCACCACAACGGAATCGCCGCCAAAGAAAGCACGGTGGACACCGTGACGCAGGTGGCTGCAAACTCCGCATTGCCGCCGTGACGCGCCGCGACAATGGCTGTGGTTCCGCCGGCGGGCATCGCCGCCAACAGTACGGAAATCGCCTGCGTCAGGCCTCCAATCCCCATCACACGGCAGCCCAGCAGCACCAGCGCCGGAATAACCACCAGCCGAATTCCCGTAAAATACAGCACTTCCCAATCCAGAAAATCCCGCCAGCGCAGATTTGACATAATCATACCGATCAGAAACATAGACAGCGCTGTGTTGCAATTCCCCACGGCCCGCACGGTCTTATCCAGCACCGCCGGAAGCGAAATCTGGGCCATCATCAAAACCATACCCATCAAGACCGCTAAAATACAGGGATGAGTCAGCACCTTCTTCCAGACCGACTTTCCGCCGCGTCCTGTAAAAAACGAGACGCCCAAGGACCACATAGCCGCCCTCTGGGGAATCAAGTAAACGGCTGACAGCAACGCCCCTTCCGGCCCGAAAAGCCCTTCTGTCAACGGTGTGCCCAAAAATCCCGCGTTAGAACAGAGAACCGCGTACTGCAAAACCGGGCGCCGGTCCTTCGGGCTCCGGCAAAAGGCAGCCAATGCCAACAGCCAGCAGCCAAGCTGAACAATCAGGGACACTACCAGAATGGTTCCGGTCTGCTGCGGCGCCCCGCTGTCCATCCGCACCTGAAAGGAACAGATGATATTACAAGGCAGCACCAAGTCTATGACCAGCGCGGTCAGCCCCTTTTGAAAACCAGCGTCCACAATACCCAAACGCCGGAAAAACAGTCCCAGCGCCAACAGCATAAACAGCTCTCCCTGTAATGTCCACAGCTCCTGCAGGTCGATCATGCCCGATCTCCTTTCTTCTCTTTATCTTTCGGGGGCAGCGCAGTCCCTCTTATCCCTAGCAGTATAAGCCCTGTGCCGCACTCCGTCAATGGTGGATTGGGATGCAGCCTTATTTTCTCGCTTCTTTCAGGGTCTGTTCACCGGAGTCCAAACCGCCGCCGTTTCGGGCTGCCGCCGGACGAAGAAGCACGCTTCCAAAATCCTCTCCATTTTTTACAGCAATCTGCCTTTGCGGAAACCGCCAAAGCTGTCCCCCACAGCACCTTTCTCAAAAGAGACGCCGGGCGGTGCCTCTTGACAGGGCGGGCGTTTTGGAATAGAATGAAAAAAACAGGGAAAAGTGCATAAGTTCCGGTAGGTAAGGCTGCCACAAGGATATGGGTCGCTGCCGCGAAATGATGGAGACATCATGAGTTGGTTTGAACAGGCGATATCGAACACGAAGGTATCATCTAACGCGATTTCACCGCCTTGTGAGGCTAAAGCTTGAACGGCGTGGGGCGGACGGTTCCGCCTGTCAGTGAGGGATTCTCCAGTCGTACCGGCACGGGACGATTGGAGATTTTTGCTTTTGAGCACCTGGAAAGGAGGTCCCAGGCTATGTTTGAATTGGAGAACAGACGAACGGAGCTGCTGGAAAAAATCGAGGACTATATCCAGCGAAAACAATACGCACAGCTGCGGGACCTGCTGCTGCCCATGGAGGCGGCAGACATTGCCGCCCTGTGCGCCCAGTTGGATGAGAAGGTGCCCCTGGTGTTCCGCCTGCTGCCCAAGGAGCTGGCAGCGGAGGTCTTCGTGGAGCTGGACAGCGATGAGCAGGAGCTGCTGATTCAGAGCTTTTCCAACACGGAGCTCAAGGAGGTTCTGGACGAGCTGTATCTGGACGACACGGTGGACATTGTGGAAGAGATGCCCGCCAACGTGGTCAAGCGCATCCTCCGCCACTGTGACCCGGACATGCGCAAGAGCATCAACGAAATTCTCAAATATCCGGAAGACTCCACTGGCAGCATCATGACCACGGAGTTCGTGGACCTGAAAGAAACCATGACCGTAGAAGACGCCCTGAAGCGCATCCGCCGCACGGGGCCCGACAAAGAGACCATCAACATCTGCTACGTCATTGACGACGGACGGCACCTCATTGGCCTGCTGACCATCCGCACCATCCTCCTGGCGGAAGAAGACGATGTCATCGGCGACATCATGGAGCGCAATCTCATCTCCGTTCACACGCTGGACGACCAGGAGACCACCGCTCGGGCCTTGGGAAAATACGACTTCCTGGCTCTGCCCGTAGTGGATAAGGAAAACCGACTGGTAGGCATCGTCACCGTAGACGACGCCATTGACGTTCTCCAAGAGGAGGTCACCGAGGACATTGAGAAGATGGCCGCCATTCTCCCCGGCGACAAGCCCTACCTGAAAACGGGCGTCTTCGAAACCTGGAAGGCCCGGACCCCCTGGCTGATGCTGCTGATGCTCTCCGCCACGTTCACGGGCATCATCCTTACCCACTTTGAGCGCTCACTCATGGCCTGCGCCATTCTTACCTCCTTCATCCCCATGCTCTCCGGCACCGGCGGCAACAGCGGCACCCAGGCCTCTACCGCCGTCATTCGGGCCCTATCCCTGGGTGAAGTGCGGTTCTCCGACCTGCTCCAGGTGCTGTGGAAGGAATTCTGGGTCTCCATCTGCTGCGGCATCTGTCTGGCCGCCGCCAACTTCGCCAAGATGATGCTGGTGGACCGTTGGCTGCTCCGCAATCCCACGGTAACGCCTCAGGTGGCCCTGGTGGTCTGCGCCACATTGGTGGGAACGGTGCTTTGCGCCAAATTGGTGGGCTGTTCTCTGCCCCTGCTGGCCAAGCGCATTGGCTTCGACCCGGCCGTCATGGCCTCGCCTTTTATCACCACCATTGTGGACGCCCTGTCCCTGCTGATTTATTTCCGCTTCGCCTCTCTGATTTTGCACCTGTGAGGCGGGAACGCTCAGAACGCGCACCCTGTACGTGCAAAACCGCGTACGGGGTGCGTTTTCCCTTTCACCCGCAGGTCCACCGGAAACTGCCGGACCGCGCGTCTTATCGCCAGCGCAGTTGAAAAAAATCCCATGGGATTCTTTTCAACGAACCGCAAAGCGGCTGTCTGCGCATGGCTTCCTTGGAAACGCAACTGCGTTGACTATATGATACAAAAATGATGGAAACGGCCTGTACACTGAACCCGTGTTTTCCGGTGGATGGTACAGCCGGAAGAAGGAGGCACAGATGAACAAAATTCTCATTGCGGAGGACGAGGCTCCCATCGCGAACCTGCTGCAAACGGCGCTCAGCAACGCGGGCTACCAGTGCGTCTGGGCGGCGGACGGCATGTCGGCGGCAGACCTGCTGGAGCGCCAGCCCTTCGACCTGGCCCTGCTGGACATCATGCTGCCTCGGGCCGACGGCTATGAGCTTCTCGCGTACTGCCAGACCCTGGAAGTTCCGGTCATCTTTCTGACCGCGAAGGGCGAGGTGGAGGACCGGGTGCGGGGCCTCCGTCTGGGCGCGGAGGACTACATCACCAAACCTTTTGAACTGATGGAGCTGCTGGCCCGGGTGGAAACCGTGCTCCGCCGCTGCGGGAAAACGGATCGGATTCTCGTTCTTCCGCCGGATATCGAGCTGGATACCGCCAGCCGCATCGTCCGCCGGAATGGGCAGCCGGTCGCTCTTACCGCCAAGGAATATGACCTCCTGCTGCTGTTCCTGCAAAACAAAAATATCGCCCTCTACCGGGACCGGATTTATGAGCGGGTCTGGGGGGAGACGTTTCTGGGAGACAGCCGCACGGTGGACCTCCACATCCAGCGGATGCGGAAAAAGCTGGGACTGGAAAACCGTCTGGTTGCCGTCTACAAAGTCGGATACCGCCTGGAGGTCTGACCTGCGGCGCCGTTCATTTCCACCAGGAAGAGGTGTTGATTTTGAAGCTGTTCTGGAAACTTTTCTGCAGCATGGTCCTGATTACCGCTTTGGCCTGTTCGGCTGGCGGCTATGCGCTGATTGACGCCCAGTTCCGCGCCTCTCTGGACCGGGAGGTCTCGGCCATTTACGAAGAAAACGATCTCCTTCGCTTTGCCCTGGCCCAAGAATTGGCCTTCAATCCCCTCTACAGCCGCAGTCAGCTGGCAAAAGCCTCTGAGGGCATCACCATCAGCACCAGCCGGGGAACCGTCTCCTTCCGGCTCAGCGACGAGGCGGGCCGCACGCTGGGCGGCAGCGGGGTTCTGCCGGTAAGCGCGGCCGGCCTCACCGCCGGTCTGCCCGCCGGCCAGCGGGGCTGGGTGATGCGGGCGCTGGACAACGGCTGCATCTACCTTCACGCCGCCAGTCCTCTGGCTTTGGAGGACGGCATCCTCTACCTGGAAAACTGCCGGGAAGTCAGCGGCCTCTTTCAGGACCGGTCCGAACAATATCAGAGTTTTTTCTCCCTGATGCTGGTTCTGGCCGGGGCGGTGGGGCTTCTTTCCCTGGCCGCAGCAGCCATGCTGCTGCGCCCCCTGAGCCGCCTGTCCGCCGCCACAAGACGGATGGCCGACGGGGACCTGGACCAGCGGGTTCTGGTGACCGGGGATGATGAGATTGCGCAGCTCTCCGCCGACTTTAACCTCATGGCCCACCGCATTCAGCGGCAGATGGGGGAACTGCGGGCGGCGGCCCGCAGGCAGACGGATTTTATCGGCAGCTTTGCCCATGAGATTAAAACGCCTCTGACGTCCATTATCGGCTACGCCGACCTCCTCCGCTCCTGTCCGGCCACAGAGGAACAGGTCCGGGAGAGCGCCGGATACATCTTCGGCGAGGGACGCCGCCTGGAGGACCTGAGCCGAAAGCTGCTGGACCTTATCGTTCTGGAACGGCAGGACTTTCCCCTGCATCCGGTGCCGCTGGTGGCCTTTTTGCGCCGGGCAGCCGGGATTATGGAGCCGCTTTTCTCTCAAAAGGGCATCCGGCTGTCTCTGCGGGTCCAGCCCATTACGGTGCGGATGGAGCCGGACCTAATGGAAACCGTCTGTATCAACCTGCTGGACAATGCCCGAAAAGCCATGGAGACCGGCGGAGAAATCCTGCTGGAGGGCTTCTCCGAGGGGACCGGCTGCTGCATCCAGGTGACAGACCAGGGCAAAGGCATTCCCCCCGAGGAGCTGGAGCGGGTAACAGAGGCCTTTTACATGGTGGACAAGTCCCGTGCCCGGGCGCAGGGCGGCACGGGACTGGGGCTGGCACTGTGCCGCCGCATTGTGGAGCTCCACGGCGGAACGCTGCGCATTGAGAGCCGCCTGGGCGAGGGAACCCGCGTCCGGGTGTACTTGAGCGGAGAGGAGAAGACGGCGTGCGAAACTGGAAAAACTGGCTGTTCCCCATCCTGACAGGCCTGACGGTAACGGCCCTGGCCCTGCTGCCCCTGCGGCTGTCCACTCTGGAGGACGGCAAGCTTACCGGCGCCGTCCACACGGAGGCGCTTCCGGAAAACAGCAACTTCCCCTCCGCGCCTCCGGAGCTGCCGGGCCGCCTCTGGCTGTTGGTGCAATGTATCGAGAAGCCGGACACACTGACCATTATGGCCCAGATGCTGGAGGAGCCCGAGCTGGAGCGGGAAATCCAGCGGCTCCATGAGGCCTTGAACGCCTTAAACGAAATTCTGCCGCCTCAAGCGGCAGAAACTCTGGAGCAGATCGATATGTTCTCCTGTGACCGTTATTACTTGAGGGACCAAACAGACCTGTCCAGCGCCAGCTTTTCCTTTTTCAATGGCTATGACAGACACACAAACGCCTATCTCTCCGCCCAACTAGACGGGGTAAGCGGACAGCTGGTGGGGCTGCATGTCTCCAACCTGCCGGAATCCTTTGCGTACCGCCTGAGCGCCCGGGAAACCGGAGAAAAACTGCTGGACCATCTGGGCTTGTCCTACGAGCCGGAGGAAACCGTTGACGGTGAGGGCCTGGAGGGAGCAGCGTCTTTTCGTTTGCCGGAGTGGAAAGGGCAGTTTCTTCTGTCACAGAACGCGCTGCATCTGGATTTCAACTTTTTGGTTGACTGGAGCGCCGTGGACCAGGATATTGCCGAAGCCTACGGGTATGGCCCCACCGACTCAGATGCAAGTCAGATGCAAATTCCTTGGCAGAATGATGGGAAACGGCAGGTATTTTGACGGAAACAGGCGTTAAACTGGAAACCGAATCCAATACTAAAGGAGTGGTTTCCTATGTCTGCTGTCCGCAGCTGCATCATTCGTGAGCTGCCCATCCCTGAGCGGGAATACCGGGCCGCACCGCCGGAGCGCTGGACAAAACCGGCCCCACCGCCTGCGCACCGCCGGACCTCCCGGGCCAAACACCGCCAGAGAAGTCTTCTTCCACTGGTTCTGGCGGGGCTGGCGCTGTTCCTCGGAGGCCTTCTGTTGGGGCGGGCCGGAGCGGCCAATCCTGTTGAGCCGTCTTCCCTTCAGGAGGATTCCCTCTCTTCAGAGCCGCTTTCAAGCGAAGGAGTCCGGATTCTCCGTGTTCCAGGGGCGGCAGTCGGGGAGCCGGAGCCTTCCGGGAGCGGGATGGGAGACGGAACGGAAGACGGCGGGTCCTGGAATCTCCGGCTGGTCAACTGGGAAAACCCGCTGCCGGAGGGCTTCCAGCCTCCGGAGCTGACCGCCCTTCGAAATGGACACTCCATTGACAGCCGGGCCTATCCAGCCCTCCAGCGGATGATGGACGCCGCCCGGGCAGAGGGGTTGGACCCGTTGATCTGCTCTTCTTTCCGCACGTGGGACAAGCAATCGGAACTGTTTCAGCGAAAGGTCCTATCCTTTTCCGGTCTCAGCCAACAGGAGGCGGAAGCAAAGGCGGCCCTGTGGGTAGCCCGTCCTGGAACCAGCGAGCATCAGGTGGGTCTGGCGGTGGATATCGTGGACAAGGGCTACCAGCTTCTGGACCAGGGCCAGGAGGAAACGCCCGTGCAGAAATGGCTCATGGCCCACTGTGGGGAGTACGGCTTCATTCTCCGTTATCCCACGGACAAAAGCGCCCTTACCGGCATAGGCTACGAGCCCTGGCATTACCGGTACGTAGGCGAAACTGCCGCCCGGGAAATCATGTCCCAGGGAATCTGTCTGGAGGAATATCTTTCGGCACAATCCTGATCTTCCCGGGAACCATTCCGGCGAGGTGCATCCGGAGCGATGCGCCTCGCCGCTGTTTCTTCGTGAAGTTCGTTTAAATTCCTCTTTACTTCCAAGAACGACCGTTCTATAATAGAGACAACCCTTTTTCACGGAAGCCAAAGGAGGCCTCTATGCGGACCAATCATACCAGCTGCTGCTTTACAGGACACCGTCCCGCGAAGCTCCCCTGGCATTACCAGGAATCCGACCCCCAATGCCTGGCGCTGAAGCGGCGCATTGCCGCCGTGCTGGAAGTGCTTTATCAAAACGAGTATCGCCATTTTATCTGCGGCATGGCACTGGGCTGCGACCACTATTTCTGTGAATGCGCCCTGGCTCTTCGGACCTCTCACCCAGATATAACGGTGGAAGCCGCGGTTCCCTGTCCGGAACAGGCCAGCCGCTGGTCCCAGGAACAGCAAACACGATACGCCCGCCTGCTGGACGCCTGCGATTTTCAAACCATGGTTTCGCCGCAGTACACCCCCTTTTGTATGCAGAAACGGGACCGGTACATGGTTGACCGCGCCTCACTGCTGGTCGCCGTGTACGACGGCTCTTCGGGAGGAACGCAATATACCATTGCGTATGCCCTGCAGAAGGGTCTTTCCATTGTGGACATCCCCGTAACCGTGGGAGGAACGCCTCGTTTTGCGGACTGGATTTCATCCTTGGAAACGCCTTGAACCATTATAAGGTCAAACACACGATCTGTGGTATGGACTAAGAACAGGATATCTCTCTAAAACCGAGTCGTTCTCCGCCTTTTCAAAAATTGTCACAGCGCTGGGAACGTGTTTCAAAGAAAACATGACCGGTTTCTCTTGACAGCGCGTCCCCTGCGTGCTATACTGCGTTAAACAGACCAGCGGTTTGTTTGAAGGGAGGGATCCCATGGCCCGGAACAAATATCCCGAGGAGACTGTGCGGAAAATTCTGGACAAGGCGGAGCAGCTGTTCATTGAAAAGGGT
Source organism: Oscillibacter sp. (assembly GCA_022797935.1). GTDB lineage: Bacteria > Bacillota > Clostridia > Oscillospirales > Oscillospiraceae > Oscillibacter. The sequence continues at coordinate 54,155 of JAAWLO010000005.1, forward strand.
TATGACAAAACCTCTCTCCAGGAAATCCTTATGGAAACCGGCCTGTCCAAAGGGGCCATTTATCACCATTTCCCCTCCAAGGAGGACATTTTCTATTCCGTCTGCGACCGTATCGGCCAACGGAATGCCGAGGTTCTGTCCCAGGTCCGGGATGACCCCTCACTGAATGGCCTGGAAAAACTCCGGACGATTTTCAAAGTCTCCATGCAGCCGGAACGGCAGGCCAAAATGTTTTCCATGATGCCCTATCTGCTGGACAACGCCAAGTTTCTGGCTATGGAAATGCGCAGCATCTTCCAGGAGGTCGTACCAATCTTCATGGAACCGATTATCCGCCAGGGCATCGCCGACGGCTCCATCCGAACGGACCACCCCAAAGAGCTGGCAGAAATCGTAATTCTGCTGTCCGACATGTGGATCAACCCCGTTGTTCAGCCAACTTCGCCGGAGGATATCCGCGCCCGGTGTGCTGTTTACAACCGGTTGTTTCTGGACTTCGGCATTCCCGAGCTGATTGACCAGGAACTCCTTGACCTGCTGGTCAAATACGCGGAAATGCCCCATCCCCCATCTCCGAACCAGGAAAACCGTGTCTGAAAAAGAACTGCCGCAGGTGCGCAGTTTCTTTTTGGGCAATATAAAAACCGACGGTCGGTTTATAAAAAGGAGTGTCTTTATGAACAGCAAACAAACCGCTCTCTTTCACCGGGATTTCACCCTGGTGGTCATTGGGCAAATCATCTCCCTCTTCGGCAGCGCCATCCTCCGCTTTGCCCTGCCGCTGTACCTCCTGCGGCAGACTGGCTCCGCCGGTCTCTTCGGTATCGTGGGGGCGGCCGCCTTTCTTCCCGCCGTGTTGTGTTCTCCCATTGGCGGCGTGGCGGCGGACCGGGTGAACAAACGGAATATCATGGCGGCCCTGGACTTCTTTACGGCGGGCCTGATCTTCCTGTTTGCGCTCCTGCTGGGACGTGTGCCTCTGGTCCCGCTGATGGTCATCTGCCTCATGCTGCTCTACGGCATTGCCGGGGCCTATCAGCCCGCCGTGCAGGCCAGCATTCCCCTTCTGGCGCAACCGGAACAGCTGACCCGCGCCAATGCCGTCATCAGCATGGTCAACACCCTGTCCGGCCTGCTGGGACCGGTGGTGGGCGGCGTACTGTTCGGCGCTTTCGGCATCCATCCCATTTTGTGGGTCAGCATTGCCTGCTTCTTTCTCTCCGCCGTGATGGAACTGTTTATCCACATGCCTCACCAGACCCGGGCGGCGGCGGGCAGCATCCTGTCCACAGTGCGGCAGGACCTGGGCGAGAGCTGGCGCTTTATCCGCCGGGAACGGCCGGTCTTTCTCTCCGTCATGCTGATCCTGGCGCTGTTCAACCTGGTGCTGTCTGCTGCCTTGATTATCGGCATTCCCGTGGCGGTGGTACAGGTGCTGGGATTAAGCGACAGCCGCCTGGGCTTCACCCAGGGCGCTATGGGTTTGGGCGGCTTGTCCGGCGGGCTTCTGGCCGCCTGTCTGGGCGCGCGCCTGCGTCTCCGGTCAGGAAGTGCCGTGCTGCTGTTTGCCAGTCTGACGGCGGCGGCCATGGGTGCGGTCCTGCTGCCGGGAATTTCGCCGGTTTTAGGCTGGTGGGGCGTGACCGCTATGAGCTTTGCCGTTATGGTCCTGTCCAGCCTGCTGATGGTGGTACTCAGCACCGCTGTTCAAGGGCAGACGCCTCCGGAACAGCTGGGGAAAGTAATGGCCTTTATCATGGCGGTGTCCAACTGCGCGTCCCCTCTGGGGCAGGCGGTCTACGGGGCCTTGTTCGAGACCTGTCCTGCCTGGTCTGTCCTGCTGGGCGCGGCGGCGGCAGCGGCTTTAACGGCGCTTTACTCCCGAAAAGCCTTTCGCGCTTTGGGCTAGGCCTTGTTTGGAACTTAGCGGAATGCCGGATTGGGGCAGACTTTTTGCCGGACAAGGCGATTGGATGCGGGAACTCTGACGGATTTCCAGTCCATTCAACGCAGTCCTGGCGGAAAAAGACGCCCCAAGACGGCGTTTTGCCATTTTTCAAACAAGGCATAAAGAAGACAACACGCGCCCGGCTCAGGAGGTCCAAGCCGGGCGCGTATGGCGGCAGAATGGCGTCTGCCCTTATAAACTGGGCAACGGCCTTCGGACTGCCGGTCAATAGAAGGCCTTGAGATAATCCTCCACATCCGCCCGTGTGCCCTGGAAGGGGCCTGGAGTCTCCATCTTCAGGGAGACCAGCGCCGTGGCGGTCCGCAGAGCGGTGGGGATGTCCTGGGTCAAGCGCTCGTTGATGTAACCAGCGAAGGTCGTGTCTCCCCGTCCCGTACGCCCGGAGAGATTCCGCGCCTTGATGGGGCAGGTAAACATCTCCCTGCCATCGTAGACCAGCACCTCTGTGTTGTGGGTAATGAGAATTTCCTGGGCGCCCCAGCTGTGAAGGACCCTGGCGGCCTCGGCCCGGTCCGTAAAACCGGTGAGGATTTCCGCCTCAGCGGCGTCGGTCTTCAGGAAGCGGATGTACGGCAGCATCTCCTTCTTGGCCGCCCAGTCATGGTAAACCATGCCGCCGTTTTCCGCCCAGCGAAGCATACACTGCACATCCACAGCCACCATGGCCCGTTTTGCGGCGAAGGGAATGAGTTCGTCGGGGATATCGCCCCCCACAAGGCCCGCCAGATGCCAGATTTTCGCGTCAATCTCCTCCGGAATTTCCTCCGGCCGGTAGGGGTCGATGACGCTGTCCACGGTGGAGGTCCGGCGCTCCCGGTCCGGGGTGTGGTAGACGTTCTTTGTGACAAAGGAGTGGGTGCTGTGCAGGGGAAATACCGTAACGTTGGGCGCGGCGGCAAAGGCGGCCGCCAGGTCCGTTTGCGCGGTGTCCGCCTTGGGCAGAACTGCGGTTTTGTGCCCCAGGTTGGCGGCGGCAAAGCCAGAGTAATACACCGCTCCTCCAACCGCCTGGACGGTCGTACCGTCAAAATCCACGTTGGTGTCCTGGGCCGTCTCGCCAATAATCAGGGTATGAAAGGTACTCATTTGCCTGTCTCCTTCCGCAGAGCCTCGTCAGCCTCTACAAATTCCTGAAATGCCGGGCTCCAGAGTTGAAACCGGCGGGTTTCAATCATGCGCTTATACGCAAAGGAGTCCTGAACCCGCTCTGGAAGAAGGACGGCGGTACGGGCCTCGTCGCCATCCCGGTGGGTATCGGACCCAGCCAGACGGAGGTATTCCGGATGCCGGCGGCAGAGGGCCAGGGCCTTGTCATTGTTGTTCTCGTGGCGGGGGTTGCCATTGATGATCTCCACGCCGTGGACAGCCGTCTCTTGAACCGGGGCACTGCCTTTGCGGAAGGGATGGGCATGGATAATCAGAACCTGATTGTGGAACTTGTCGAAGAACTCTTGGGCGCTCATACAGCAGACGTAGGGGTTGGAGCGGAGCCACTGCTCGTCAATGCCGTAGACTAAATAGTCGTTGTCGTTCTCTGGGAAGCGGAGTTCCGCTCCCAGGATGACATCCAGCCCCACCTCGCGGCCCCGTTTTTGGGAGGCGTGATAGCCGCTGAGGTAGTGGTCCATCACCTGGTCCCAGTTGTGTTCCTTGTCCACGCGGGAGAGATATTCCGGATGAAGATGGTCCGTAACCACCAGACCGGCGAAGCCGCTGCGGGCATAGCGGTCCACTACGCCGGCCGCGTAGAGGTGGCCGCACTTACTGGTCTCGGCGGTGTGGGTGTGCGGGTCGTAACGGTAAGCAGTCATCATGATTCCCTCTTTCCATGCAGTTCGTGCAGCGCGCGGCAGGTGCTGCGTTTAATCAGCGTGGGCATCAGGATTTGATGAACATAACCCTGGGTGCCGTTTTCAATTTTATCCCGGAGCATATCCACCGCCTGGACTGCCATTTCCCGCTTGGGCTGCTCCACCGTGGTCAGCTCAATGCGGGGCAGCGCGGTGGAGGAGATATTGTCGAAGCCAATAAGGCTCAGCTGGCCGGGGATGTCAATATGGGCTTCGTCCGCCGCCTTCAGCAGGCCCAGAGCGTTGGAATCTGTGGAGGCAAAGATGGCGGAACAGTCCACCGGCTGGGCAAACAGTTCCTTGGCCAGCTGGTAGCCGTTGTTGATGGAGGAACGGGTAAACTCGCTGTTGAAAAACCGGGGCGTCAGTCCCAATTCCTGACAGGCCCGGATATACCCCTCCGCCCGGAGCTGATGCGTGGCCGTGTGGCGGCGTCCAAAATAGAGGATGTCCCGATGGCCCAGGTCGAAGAGGTAGCGGGTGCCAATGTAAGTTCCCCGGCTGTTGTCCACAGCCACGTAGCTCTGGGGCTGGTCCCGGAGATTCTCGCTGAGGAAGACTGTGGGCACCTGGTCCGTGAAGGCCCGGATATTTTCGTAGGTTTTGGAGCTCTGGGGTACAATGAGGATGCCGTCCACCTGACGGCTGAGGAGGAGCTTGACAACGGTTTTCTCCTGTTTCAGGTCCGGCCCGGAGTTGCAGAGCATGATGTTATACCCATGGCCCCGGGCGCACATCTCCGCGTAATAGGCCAGCTCCGACATGAACTGGTTGTCAATGGAGGGCACCACAAAACCAATCAGACCCGTGCGCTTGGTCACCATGGAGCGGGCCACATAATTGGTGGTATAACCCATCTCATCACAGAGCTTAATGATACGCTCCCGGGTGTCACTGCCAATCTGGTGGCTGCCGGACAGGGCCCGGGAGACCGTGGCGTAGGAGACGCCGGCCGCCTTGGCGACATCCTTCAGAGTAACACTTTTCATAGTTTTGTCCTTTCCGCCCGGATGGGGGCGACAGAGGCAACGGATGAAACCGCAAACGTTTCCGCTTCATTTTTTTGGAACCGGCCCAAAACGGACCCGTCCAGATTGTCAAGTATTGTCAAGTAAAGAATATCCGATTTTTCCGGCAATGTCAATAACAATCTGGCCTTTTCCCCGCCTTTGGGCAGAAAAACGAAAATCAATGGAACTCTTTGGCGTTTGGCATATTGACAAAGGACTCGCATTTCCTTTAGAATAAACCTGAAAAGACCGTAAACGTTTACAGGCGCGGCCCGCTGGCTGCTGAAGACCGGATACGGTTGCGAAAAGCCGTGAATACGCAGAAGGAGGAGTTCTCATGACCCCCGATATCAAGACGATTTTCTTTGACGTTGGCAACACGCTGCGCATTGTACTGAAAGAACAGGACTTCATTGACCAGGCCGAAGCCGGCCTGATGGAGCTGATTCAGACGAAGGAAACCCACGATGAGCTCTTTGCCAAACTGGAGAAGCGGTGGAAGAACTATCGCAAGCAGTCCAAGCAGATTCTGCTGGACGCCTCTGAGGGCGAGCTGTGGACTCAATACATGCTGCCGGATTATGACCCGAATTTGATCTTTGCCAACGCCGCCCGGCTCACCCGTCTTTGGCGGGACCATGATGGCCGCCGCGTTGCCCGGCCCGACGCCGTCTCCACCATCAAGGAACTCCACGCCAGAGGATATACGCTGGGCATTATCGCCAACACCGTCACCGAGACGGAGATTCCCGACTGGATGGCCGCCGACGGCGTGGCCCAGTGTTTCAAGACCACCATCCTCTCCTCCAAGGTCCGCCTCCGCAAGCCCAATCCGGAAATCTATCATCTGGCCTGCCGCTGCATTGGCACCCCGGAGGCCAACTGCGCCTACGTGGGCGACAATCCGGTGCGGGACGTGGAGGGCACCCAGGCCGCAGGCTTCGGCATGATGATCCGGATTGATGAGCCGGATACCCTGAATACCGAACACGCTACCGGCAAGGAATTCACCCCGGACCATGTGATCACCGCCCTGTCGGAGCTGCTGAACATCTTCCCGCCCCGCACTTAAAAGGAGGTCCGCTATGGATACGACCAAACGCTACAAAGCCGTGTTCTTCGACTTGGGCGGCACCCTGCGCATCGCGCTCTTGGAAGAACCCTGGATGCGCCACGCCCGGCGGAAGCTGGGGGAAATTGCCGGTTCCCCTGTACCCTATGAGGAATTTTACCAGATGATTGAGGAGCGCTATGAGCCCTACCGCAAATGGGCCTTGGGCGAAAACAAGGAATCCAACGACGAAGAGCTGTGGTGCAAATGGCTGCTGCCGGATTATGACCAGACGCGGGTCCGGCAGGTCTGCCATGAGCTGAGCTTTCAGTACCGTCAGTGCAAGGGCCGCCGGATCGTGGTGGATGGCGGCAGGGAGGTCATCCGGGGGCTCCATGAGCGGGGCTACAAGCTGGGTATCATCTCCAACCTCATTGGCGAGAACGAAGTTCCCGACTGGCTGGAGGAAGACGGTCTGGCTCAGTATTTTGATTCCGTCATTCTCTCCTCAGTCTGCGGCCTGCGCAAGCCCTGTTCCGAGATTTACCGCCTTGCCTGCCGGGATATCGGAGCGGCGCCGGAGGACTGCGTGTCCATAGCGGACAATGTGAAGCGGGACATCACCGGTGCGAAAGCCGCCGGTATCGGGGCCAATATCATCTTTGCCTCTCCGGAGAAAAAACATCCGGTGACGTTTACAGAAGAAAACCGGCCCGACGCGGTGGTCCACGATTTCCGGGAGATTCTGGACCTGCTCCCCCGGCTGAATTGACAGCATTTTGTGAAGCCAGCCCTCCGGGCAGGCCTCATGCCGCTTCCTCCCTCCCTTTTCCAGCGGTACTGCTGATGCTGGGGCTATCCCAACGTATATATTTTGAATTAGGAGACTGATAGGGAATGAATACCGATATCCGTTATATCTTCCTGGACCTGGGGGGCACCTTCCGGGTCATTGACGAGGATCCGGCGTATCTCGCCTCTGCCCGGGCCAAAATTGCCGGGCTCTGCGGCGTGGAGACGGAAAATCCCAGCCAGTGGTTTGAGGAAGTCATTAACAAGCGCTATGACAAATACCGGGAGTGGGCTTTGAAGTTCATGTGCGAGGCCCCGGAGGAAATCCTCTGGACCCGCTGGCTGGCCTATGACATGGACCCGGCGCGGATTCGGGAAAACGCCGCCGAACTGACCTACCAGTACCGCCAGACCAAGGGCCGCCGCACGGTGGTAAAGGGCGGCGCAGAGACCGTCAAAGAGCTCTTTGCCCGCGGCTACACATTGGGCATCATCAGTGACCTGGTGGGCAGGCGGGAAGTGGACGAGTGGCTGGATGCCGACGGCCTCCGGCCCTATTTCAAAACCGTTCAGCAGTCCTCCATCACTTACATCCGCAAGCCCGGACCCGCCATCTATTACTACGCTCTGGAGGAAGTGGGCGCCCAGCCGGAGAACTGCTGCTACGTGGGCGACAACCTGAACCGGGACATTGTGGGCGCCAAGGCCGTGGCGTTCGGCATGACGGTGGCGGTACAGTACAACCGGAACAAAGCCCTGAAGCTGACGGAGGAGAACATGCCTGACGGCAAAATTTACACCTTCCCGCAGCTGCTGGACATCTTTCCCCAGCGGGGCAAGGTTGATGCCGGCAAGCTCATTGCCCCGGACGACGGACAGTAAATTTCATCTTACGAACAGCAGGAGGTTTTTTCTATGGCAGAAGTCAAACGCGGCGGCGCTCAACTGGCGGAGGCCGTCAAGAAGGCATACGAGCTTGGCCAGGACGACTACCACCTGGAACCCCTGGTCCTGGTGGAAAACGGAAAACCGGTGGGCAAGATCTCCGACGGCGACGCGGCTATTTTCTGCTGCCGCCGGGGCGAGCGGGAAATTGAGCTTACCGAGATGTTCACGGAGGAGGGCTTCGATAAAGCGGAGCGCCGGAAACTCCAGGATTTACACTTCGTCATCATGACCATGTATCACGACAAATTCAAGGACCTGCCCATTGCCTTTGCCCCCGCCAAGGTGACGAAACCCTTGGCCCAGGTCCTCAGTGAGGCCGGAAAGACCCAGTTCCACTGCGCCGAGAGCGAGAAATTTGCCCATGTGACCTTTTTCTTCAACGGCGGTGAAAACAATCCCTTCCCCGGGGAGGACGACGCCTGCATCCCCTCTCCCAAGGGCATTGACTTTGACCAGCAGCCGGAGCTGTCTCTGCCCAAAGTGGCGGACACGCTTATGGATGCCCTGGGCAAGTATGATTTTGTCGTCACCAACTTTGCCAACGGCGACGTCATTGGCCACACCCAGAACACGGAGGCCAAAATCAAGGCCTGCGGCTACGTGAGCCAGTACCTGGACAAGGTGGTAAACGACGCCCTGGGCAAGGGCTATGTGGTGGCCATCACCGCCGACCACGGCAACATTGAAAAGCTCTACACCGCCGCCGGGAAACCCGACGGGGCCCACACCACCAATCTGGTGCCCTTCATCCTGATAGACCCTGCCGATCCCAGCCCGATTGCCCTGCGGGACGGCTCCCTGGGTGATGTGTCCCCCACGGTGCTGGATGTTCTGGGTATCCCGCAGCCCGCCGAGATGGACGGCAAATCCCTCTGCCCGGAAAAGGAGTGGGGGCAAAATCGGAAAATGCTTCTCATCATCTGTGACGGATGGGGCCTGGGAACCGGAGACGGCGGCGACGCCATTCATCTGGCAGACACCCCCTATTGGGACGCTCTGCTGGCAAATCAGTCCTGGTCTAAGCTTCATGCCTCCGGCGAGTTCGTGGGTCTGGGCACAGGCAAGGCCGGAAACTCTGAGGCGGGCCACTCGAACTTGGGCGCAGGCCGCTGCGTGATGCAGGACGACGTCCGTCTGGACGCCGCTGTGAAGGACGGCAGCTTTAAACAGAATCCCATCTTCCTCCAGGCCATTGAACACGCCAAGAAGAACGGTACAGCCCTGCACCTGCTGGCCTATCTGACTTACAAGTCCTCTCACGGCTGCATCGACTATCCCCTGAACATCTGTGAGATGGCCCGAGACAACGGTCTGGACCGGGTATATCTTCATATCATCTTCGACGGCCGGTCCACAGACCCCGGTTCCGCCCCCGCCCTGCTGGCGGAAACGGACGCCCGGCTGGAGGCCATCGGCGTGGGCCGTATGGTAGACGGCGTGGGCCGGGGTGTGGTTTTGGACCGGGATAAAAACTACGACAAAGTAAAGCGTGCCTACGACGCCATGGTCGAGGGCGCAGGCACGCAGTACGAATAAAGAATGGCATTGACGGATCCACGTTTCAAGGAGTAAAATGGGATGCAGATGCAGGCCGGAAGGGATGGCCTTCCGGCCTGCAAAATCAGGAAAGGAAGTAACCGCTTATGAATGAAAAGAAATGCCGGGAACTGGCGGCGGAAATCCGGCTGGAGACGCTGAAAGTGATCCACAGCCGGGGCTTTGGCCACGTGGGCGGGTCCATGGACCTGGCGGACCTGATGGCGGTGCTGTACGGGGAGGTCATGAAGTTCGACCCGAAGAAC
>JAAWLO010000065.1 GCA_022797935.1 Oscillibacter sp.
GGGGGAATGCTCAAGGGGGGACCGCAGTCCCCTCTTGACTAGCGGCGGAGGAAATGGAACGGAATGGATGCTGCCGCACCGCGGCAGCGTAATGGAGTGGAATTTTCGACGCCGCCGGTGGCGTTAGGAAATCATATGACTGCCTACTGTATATCCGCTCCATGTGCCGTCCTGTCCCCAACCTGCAGAACAGTCATAAAAACAATACGCCCCCATAGATGAACGCCACTTCTCCGCATCAAAAAATAGCACAGGCAAAGTATACAGCTCTCCTTCATGCCCCTCATTGGGCCGAATCGAAAACAAACACCCATCCTCCCAATGCAAAAACACCGCGCCCTCCGGCGCATCTCCTCCCAGCGCCTCTTCCGTCAAATACCCCTGCTCCCGCAGCTCCTCAAACGCCGCCTCAAAGGCCTCCACCCCATGAAGTTCCCCAAAACGCCACGTCAATGCCGCCTTTTCCCCCTCCGTCAATCCTCCGGGGGCTTCAGAAAGGTCCAGCGCCGCCTGCGTGATATTCTCATTCAGCGCCGGGTCCGTCTGCCACAGGTCATCCAACACCTGGAGATACAATCCACACAGGTCATACTCTGCCCCCATGCCGTTCCTCCCCCGTCCCCGGGACCAGGCCGCCACAGAATACACCTCTCCAAACTGCGCCGGAAAGCTCTCCTGCACTGCGCCGTTAAACGCAACATCCACCGGCATTCCATCCTTCAGAACGGAGGCGTCCGCCGGTTCCCCGTCCAAAGTGACCGCCACGCCTTCCAGATTCAGCCGGTACACACCCTTTCCCCCGGCAATTCCCTCGTCCAGTTCCGCCAAAAGAAGATTCCCCTCCTCCGCACCGTCCACAATGCGGCACAGCAGAACCGTTGGCTCCTCGTCCTCCGCCAGGGATGGCTGTTCCGTTGTTTGAACCGGCTGTTCAGCCGTTGGCTCTTCCGCCGGGACCTCACCGCAGGCAGTCAGACCCAAACAGAGCACAAAAATCCACAAAATCTTCGGATATTTCATACAGATCGCCTCCTTTTCTTAGTTAGTCGTCTGAAAACCCGCTTTGGTTCCCGCTGCCAGCGCGTTTTCCGCTCTCCAGAGACTTCTGAAATCCAGAAAAATTTTTCAAAAAAATAAAAAATTCCTCTTGACATTTCACACAGAGGAATTATAATAAACAATAGATTAATAAATTAAATTTATGCTTACTCGGAGGTGACCCATGACCAAACGGGAACGGCAGCTGCTGAACTGGATTGAAGAAAATCCTCTCATCTCCCAAAAAGAGCTGGCAGATAAAGCGGGCATCACCCGTTCCTCTGTCGCCGTGCATATCTCCAACCTGATGAAGAAAGGCTACATCATCGGCAAAGGCTACATTGTCCAAACCACCCCTTACGTCACCGTCGTCGGCGGCGTCAATGTGGACATTGGAGGCCGCCCCTCGGAAGCGCTGGTGGCCCAGGACTCCAATCCCGGCGTCGTGTACTCTTCCCTGGGCGGCGTAGGACGGAACATTGCCCACAATCTGGCCCTTTTGGGGGTGGATGTCCGGCTGGTCACCGCTTTTGGCGACGATCTCAACGCCCAGAAGCTGGCCGCCAACTGCGCCGAACTGGGTATTGACGTCTCCCAGTCCCCCGTCATCCCCGGCGGACGGACCTCCACCTATCTTTTCATCAACGACCCCCAGGGGGACATGGCCCTGGCGGTCAGCGACATGGAAATTTACCAGCATCTGACCCCTCAGGCCCTGGCTCAGCGGCACAAGCTCCTGGACGTCAGCCAGGTGGTGATACTGGACACCAACATTCCGGAAGAAAGCATTGTCTGGCTGGCCGAGAACTGTCCCGCTCCCCTCTTCGCCGACCCGGTTTCCACCGCCAAGGCCGGAAAACTCCGGACCATTCTGGGAAAGCTCCACACCCTCAAGCCAAACCGCCTGGAGGCCGAGCTTCTCTCCGGCGTACCCATTACAGATGAGGCCAGCCTCAACCGGGCCGCCGACGCCCTGCTGGAAACCGGTCTTCGCCGGGTCTTCATCTCCCTGGGGGCGGACGGCGTGTTCGCGGCGGATCACAATGGCCGGGTACAGCTGCCCTGCCTTCCGGCGAAGCTGGTGAACGCCACCGGCTGCGGCGACGCGTTCATGGCAGCCATTGCCTGGGCCTATCTCCAGGGCACCGACCTGGAGGACACCGCCCGGGCAGGTCTGGCGGCCTCCTCCATTGCCATGGAGAGCCGGGAAACCATCAATCCCGCCATGAGCGAGGATGCCCTGCGCAGCCGTCTGCTTTCCCTTTGACCTTTTTATGTACATTATTTTTTGGAGGTTTTCGATATGAACATGAACAAGTATCTGGACGTTGCCCCTGAAGTACAGGAAGCTCTGGCAGCCGGGAAGCCTGTCGTGGCCCTGGAATCCACCATCATCTCCCACGGCATGCCCTACCCTCAGAATGTGGAAACCGCTCTGAAGGTGGAGGCCATCATCCGGGAGAACGGCGCGGTCCCCGCCACCATTGCCGTTCTGGGCGGCCGTCTGAAGGCGGGCCTCTCCCCCGAGGAGATTGACCACCTGGGCAAGGCCGGTTCCACTGTGGCCAAGGCCAGCCGCCGGGATCTGCCCGTTCTGGTTGCGCAGGGGAAGGACGGCGCCACCACCGTTACCACCACCATGATTATCGCGCACCTGGCGGGCATTCAGGTCTTCGCTACCGGCGGTATCGGCGGCGTGCACCGGGGCGCCGAGACCACCATGGACATCTCCGCCGACCTGGAGGAGCTGGCCCGGACTCCTGTGATGGTCGTCTGCGCCGGCGCCAAGTCCATCCTGGACCTGGGGCTGACTCTGGAGTATCTGGAGACCCACGGCGTGCCCGTCATTGGCTACGGCACCGAGGAGCTGCCCGCCTTCTACACCCGCAAGAGCGGATTTGCCGTGGATTACCGCATTGACAGCCCCGCAGACCTGGCCAAGACCTTCTATGTGAAGCAGGACATGGGTCTGGGCGGCGGTATGCTGGTGGCCAACCCCATCCCCGAGGAATATTCCATGGACGCCGCCGTCATCAACAAGGCCATTGACGACGCCGTGAAGGAGGCCAAGGCCGCCGGCATTCACGGCAAGGAGACCACCCCCTTCCTGCTGGCCAAGATTAAGGACCTCACCGGCGGCAGCTCTCTGGACAGCAACATCCAGCTGGTGTTCAACAACGCCCGGCTGGCCGCCAAGACGGCGGTGGAGCTGGCGAAGCTTGCCAAGAACTGAAACCTGTGCTACAATAAACCGGCTGGGAACCCAGCCGGTTTATTTTTTGAAATGAGGTGTCCATATGAATACCGCCTTTCTTGCGGCCAAAAAATCTCTATTTACGCCGGAGGCGCATAACGACTTGATCTGGGCCGTCATCGGCTCCCCCTGGGGGCTGCTGGCCTGCTGGCTGGTTCTCATCAACGTCATCACCTTTTTGATCTTTGGCCTGGACAAGTGGAAGGCCAAACGGAAGGAGAAGAACGAGGCCATCCGCCGGATTCCCGAGAAGAACCTGCTGCTCCTGCCTGTGCTGGGGGGCAGCGTGGGCGCACTGCTGGGCATGAAGGTCTTCCGGCACAAGACGCTTCACCGGGCCTTCCGGCTGGGGGTACCGGTGATTCTGGCGCTGCAGATTCTCGTTCCCTTTGGGCTGTGGCTGTATTTCCAGGTAATTCGCTGACAGCGGAGCCGGGTTTTGTAGGATGGAAGCGTTCCATCCGGTGTTTTGAAACACTGTAAGGACAACGTTTGCGAAACCTCCAGGAATTACAGGCTTATTTCCTGTGCCAAAGTGACAAGAAAGCCGGATTTATTTTGTATGACCGGCCGAATTTGTTATAAAACAAAGAGAAAACGTTGACAAACCCGGCGGAAACTGTGTATAATACAGTTTACCGGAAGCGAGTTGTATGGTTTTATACAACGCAAACGTTTTCGGCCCGCTTTTATTTACATCCTTCGTACATGGGAAGAAACGGCTTTGCCGGTTCTTCTTTTTCTGTACCTTCTCTATCCCCAAAAACACAGAAAGGAGTTGCGCCCTGTGATTCACGCCCTAGATTACCTGCGGGAAATGAATACCGCCTCTGTGCTGCTGCGGCTGACGCTGGCTATGTTCTGCGGCGGCATGATCGGCCTGGAGCGGGCCAGAAAGCACCGTCCGGCCGGCTTCCGCACCTATATGCTGGTGTGTATGGGAGCCGCCCTGACCATGCTGCTGAGCCAATATGAGTTCTACATGCTCAGCCATGCCTGGGCCCCCGTGGCCGCCGAGGTAGGCATCCGCACCGACGTCAGCCGCTTCGGCGCGCAGGTCATCAACGGCATTGGCTTCCTGGGCGCGGGCACCATCCTGGTCACCGGGCGCCAGAAGGTCAAGGGCCTCACCACCGCCGCCGGTCTCTGGGCCTCCGCCTGTATGGGGCTGGCCGTGGGGGCCGGGTTTTATGAATGTGTGGGGCTGGCCTTCGTGCTGATTTTCGTGGCGGTGCATATTCTCCCTGCCGTGGAGCTGTATGTCATTGAAAACGCCCGGAATATGAACATCTTTGTGGAATTCCAGTCTTTAGACAACGTGGCGGAAATCATCAGCCGCATCAAGGCCCAGGATGTGACCATCTACGAGGTGGAGGTAGACCACGGCAAACAGACTCCCTCTCAACACCCCAACGCCGTCTTTGCTCTTCGGATGAACCAGAAGGGCACCCACGCCAAAATACTTGCCACGGTCTCGGAACTGGACTACGTCTACGCAGTCCACGACATCTGAGAGCCCCCAGAGAGGAGGAAAACGGGATGTTGTCTTTTTTTGACGGCCTGCGGGAAGTCACCGTCTGGTCCGTAGCCCTGCGGATGACTCTGGCGGTAATCTGCGGCGGCATTATCGGGATTGAACGGGAGTTCAAGCGCCGTCCGGCGGGCTTCCGCACGCACATTCTCATCTGCCTCGGCGCGGCCATGACCACACTCACCAGCCAATACCTCTATCTCATCATGGGCCAGTACACGGATATGGCCCGCCTGGGGGCTCAGGTCGTGGCGGGCATTGGCTTTATCGGCGCGGGCACCATCATTGTCACCCGCCGCCAGCGGGTGAAGGGCCTGACCACAGCAGCGGGCCTCTGGGCGGCGGCCATCATTGGCCTGACCCTGGGCGGCGGCTTCTACGAGGGCGGCCTTTTTGCCACCGCCTTGATTCTGATTGCGGAGCTCTTTTTCTCCCGGGTGGAGTATCAGATGCTGAAATACGCTCCGGAAATCAATCTCTACGTGGAGTATAACAACAACAGCTGCATGGAAACCCTCCTGCATCACTTCCGGGAACAGGGGCTGAAAATCCTCAACATGGGCATCATTCACTCCAGCTGCAGCGAGACCCACAATGCCTGCGCCATCTTCACCCTGCGGCTGCACAAGGGCGTCTTTCAGGAACAGGTGCAGACGGATATCCGCGCGGTTCCCGGCGTCATCTCGGTTCGGGAGCTGTAACGGATTCCGGTTCCGCCTCTGCTGGTTCCCGGGACCGGACCTTACTGAGCATGGGACGTTCCGCCGGTTTCAAAACAGGCTTTGGCGCGGGGGAGTTTTTTCGCAAGCGTCCGCAGAGAGAGAATATTCGTCGCCGATTGGCGGACATTTTGTGAAATACTACTATTGACTTCCTGCCCCGCCCCGTGATATGGTGGTAAAACAATTCAATGATGGCAAGCGAAATTTCTGGAGTCCCGCTGGGAGCGGGACCTCTGCCAGCAGGCGGAGAACGGAGATGGACGCGGCTCTGGAGAAGCCCGAAAACGGGTACCGAAGGTGTAAGGAAGCGGATGTTCCGCGCCGAATCTCTCAGGTAAAAGGACAGAGAGGAATGCTGCTCCGGTGCGTGCGCCGGAGGGGAAATTGCTTTTTGCGGGAGCCAGTCTGTCTGGTTCCCGTTTTTTGCCGGGGAATCCAGGTTCCGCGTCATGCCATACCTATGGAGGGAGTTTATGGAGATCATCAACCGTATTCTCGCGTTTCTGGAAGGTCCGCTGAACGACTTCGCCTGGATGTACACCTTCCTGCCCTGCGCCATTGCCGGCGGCTTTTTCCTGACGCTTCGCAACGGCGGCATCCAATTCACCCGCTTCGGCCACGCCATGCGCAACACCGTGGGCAAGATGTTCCAAAAGCAGGAGGCCGGCCACGGCGCGATAACGCCCATGCAGGCCGTGACCACCGCCCTGTCCGCCACCGTGGGCACCGGCAACATTGTGGGCACCTCGCAGGCCATTGCCCTGGGCGGCTACGGCGCGGTGTTCTGGCTGTGGCTGGCGGCTCTGGTGGGCATGATTACCAAGTACTCCGAGATCGTTCTGGCCATCAAGTACCGGGAGCGGGACGCCAAGGGCGACTGGGTCGGCGGCCCAATGTACTACATCTCCAAAGGTCTGGGCAGGAATTGGAAATGGCTGGCCGCTCTCTTTGCCGTGTTCGCCACGCTGGCGTCCTTCGGCATCGGAAACATGTCCCAGGTCAACAGCATCACCGGCTCCGTCATTGGCGCCTTTTCCGCTTTCACCACCGTTTCCGCCGGTATGGAAAACACGCTGAAATGGATTATGGGCATTCTGCTGGCCCTGCTGGTCGCGGTTATCCTCCTGGGCGGCATCAAGCGCATCGGCGCGGTAACGGAAAAGCTGATTCCGTTTATGAGCATTTTCTACATTCTCTTCACCATCGCCGTCATTGCTGTCCACGCCGGCAACGTGCCGGACGCCTTCGTGAAGATTTTCTCCACCGCCTTCACACCCCAGGCCATGTTTGGCGCCAGCACGGGCATTGTGCTGAAGCAGACCATCATCTGGGGCCTGCGGCGCAGCGCCTTTTCCAACGAGGCGGGCCTGGGCTCCGCCGCCATCGCCCATGCCGCCGCCGACACAAAGGGCCCGGTGAATCAAGGCCTGTACGGCATCTTCGAGGTGTTTGTAGACACGATTGTCATCTGCTCTCTGACGGCGCTGGCAATCATCTGCAGCGGCGTGCAGATTGAGTTTGGCACGAAGCCCGGCAGCGAGCTGATTGCCGCCGCCCTGGGCACGGTGTTCGGCGACAAATTTGCCGCCCTGTTCGTAGCCATTGCCCTGATGCTCTTCGCCTTCTCCACGGTGCTGGGCTGGTCTCTGTACGGCACCCGGTGCGTGCAGTATCTCTTCGGCCACGGCGCGGTGCGGGTCTTCCAGGTGATTTTCATCGCGGTCGTCGTCGTGGGCTGCGTATCGCCCCTGAGCTTTGTGTGGGACGTGGCGGATACGTTCAACGGTCTGATGGCCATTCCCAACTTCATTGGTCTCTTCGCCCTGTCCGGCGTGGTGGCCGCGGAAACGAAACAGTATTTTGGAAACCCGGAAAATCTGCGGAAATAATGATAAAGAGACAGCCTGCGGGCTGTCTCTTTTTCACTCCTCTTCCTTTTCCTTTCCGCCCGCGTCCAGAGCCCCCGGCTCATAGGGCAGTAAAAACACCGGGACACCCTCGGCCGCCGGGGCTATGGCGTACATGGGGTAGAAGAACGCCAGCCCCTCCTCTGTCAGATAGTAGTTCTGTGGGTTGAAGCGGACCTTCCGCCAGTCCGGGTGGAAGCGGCTGACTCCGGCCCGCTCCCGCCGCTGAATCTCCTCCGCCGCCCGGGCGGCCAGGCGTTTCCGCCAGCTCCCCCCGCCGCCGAAAAAATCCCGCAGAGGCACGGGATACCCTGCCGCCAAATCCCAGGTATCCCCCCGGCGGGTCAGCAGCGCCGGACCTGGCCCTGCCGTTTCCCGGGTCTGGGTGTACAGGCTCCACAGACCGCCCTGGCAGTAAGTCACCCGATAATCCAGCTCCGCCCGGTAAGCGGGAAGCGGTACGCTGGCCTCCAGCGCGGCGCGGTACGCCGCCTCCGCCTGGGGCAGCAGCCACCTCTGGCAGTACTGGAGGAAGCAGCGGCCCTGGAGGCGGTAAAAGCGCCCGATTCGCCGGGCAGTCCGCTCTCCCGCTTCCACCGGCGGCGGCGGAAGGCGCACCGAGGCCCACAGCACCGGCACCTCCTCCACCGTCCACTCCCGCTCCGCCGTCAAGGGTTCCTGGTTCCGCTGATTCTCCTTCACGCCGCTTGCTCCTTTCCCCGCGTTTCTCCAGCCTATGCCCCAGGGTCCAGGGCTGTGACGGCTGAGAAAAATTTTCTTCACAGTCCTCTTTACTTTCGCGCACTGAAATGCTAAAATACAAGCAACTGAGCAGTTTAAACGGAACAGGAGGATCACATTGTGAAAATCGGAAAAAAAGAAAAACGGGGAGATTTGTACAAGGCCATCCTGCAGCTCCAGAACGAAGAGGAGTGCTACGAGTTCTTTCAGGACCTGTGCACCGTGGCGGAGCTGCGGAGCATGGAGCAGCGCTTTGAGGTGGCCTCCCTGCTGGATGACGGCATGATTTACAACGACATTCTGGAGCGCACCGGGGCCTCCAGCGCCACCATCAGCCGGGTGAACCGCTCTTTGAACTACGGTACCGGGGCCTACAACCGTCTCTTTGCCCGGATGAAAAAGGAGCGGTCATGAACGCCTATGAAGCCCTGGCCGCCAGCTATGACGGCCTGATGACCGGCGGAGCCTACCGCCGCCGGGCGGCCTTTCTGGAACGGCGTCTTCGAAAAAGTCCCATTCCTGTGGAGACGGTGCTGGACCTGGCCTGCGGCACGGGGAATCTTGCCTGCCTGCTGGCCCAGCGGGGTTATACCGTAATCGCTGCCGACGGTTCTGCGGAGATGCTGACCCAGGCGGCCGCTAAGGCGGAGGGACTGCCGCGTCCGCCGCTGTTCGTCTGCCAGTCCATGCCAAAGCTGCGGCTGGCCGGGCCGGTGGACGCCGTGGTGTCCACGCTGGACTCCCTGAACTATCTCACCCGGGAACGGGATTTACGGGAGACCTTTCGCCGCGTCCGCCGTTGGCTGAAGCCCGGAGGGCGGTTTCTCTTCGACGTCAACACGCCCTATAAGTTCCGGCGCATGGACGGACAGCTGTATATGGACGAAACGGAGGAAAGCCTCTGTGTCTGGCGGACCTTCTTCGCGGAGCGAACAGAGATCTGTACCTATCAGGTAGACCTGTTTTGCCGCCGTCCCGACGGGGCCTGGGACCGGGCCTTTGAAGAGCACCGGGAGCGGGCCTGGACGGAAGAGGCCCTGCGGCGTCTTCTGGCGGAGAGCGGGTTTCCCTCTGTGCGCCTGACAGGGGACTTGACAGACCGGCCTCCTGCTGTAAACGAAGACCGCTGGCAGTTTGAGTGTCATTAAAAACTGGAAGGAGCCACTATGAGCGACCAACTGATTCGCGCCATCTCTACCGATGGTCTCATAAAAGTTTCCGCCGTTTCCACCCGGGAGCTAACTGAGCGGGCCCGGCAGATTCACAAGACCCTGCCCGTGGCCACGGCGGCCCTGGGCCGTCTTCTGGCCGGAGCCTCCATGATGGGCAACGCCCTGAAGGAAGAGGCCGCAAGTCTGACCCTGCAGGTGAAGGGCGGCGGCCCTCTGGGAGCCCTGCTGGCCGTCTCCGACCACGAGGGCAATGTCCGCGGCACCGTGGAACACCCCGCCGTGGACCTGCCCCTGCGGGAGGACGGAAAACTGGACGTGGGCGCTGCTGTGGGCAATCAGGGGACCTTGTCCGTGATTCGGGACCTGCGGATGAAAGAACCCTATGTGGGCAGCATTGGCCTTTTGTGGGGGGAGATTGCCGAGGACATCGCTCTCTACTTTGTGGAATCGGAACAGATTCCCACCGCCTGTGGCCTGGGGGTACTGGTGGACCGGGACCAGAGCGTTCTGGCGGCGGGAGGTTACCTGCTTCAGCTCCTTCCCGGAGCCGATGACGAAGCCGCCGCTGGGCTGGAGGCCTCTCTCCGGGCCGCCGGGGCCGTAACGGAATTGCTGAAAACGGACCCAGATCCCGAGTCTCTTCTCCGCCGGGCCCTGCCGGGTCTGGAGCTGAAAATCCTGGAAAAGCGGCCCATTGCATACCGCTGTGACTGCAGCCGGGAGCGGATGGAGCGGGCTCTCCTCAGCCTGGGCAGGGCAGAGCTGGAGGCCATGATCGCCGAGCAGGGCGGCGCGGAACTCACCTGCCGTTTCTGCGACCATATACAGCGCTTTACGAAAGAAGACCTGGAGGCCCTGCTGGCCTCCTGCTGATACGCCGCCCCTCTCCGTCCCCCTTGGGGATGCGCCGGGAGGGGCGGTTTCCCACTCTTGACCGTCGGAGGGTTTTGCCGTAAAATAGGAGAGAAAAACAAGGAAAAGGAAATTGGGTAAACTTATGTCTGACTTTGCAGCGCGCTACATCGCCGCCCGCCGGGCCGTCATCGCCAAAGACCTCCACCGGCTCAACCCCATGCAGCTTCAGGCCGCCATGACCACCGAGGGTCCCCTTCTTCTTCTGGCCGGGGCCGGCAGCGGCAAGACCACCGTTCTCATTCAGCGGATTTATAACCTTCTCACCTATGGCCGGGGCAGCGACTCCGACTTTGTCCCCGAGGATGCCGCCGCGGAGGACCTTGCCTTTTTGGAGTCGTTTCCGGACCGTCCGGATGGTCTGGAGGCAGAACAGGCCCGCCGGCTGTGCGCCGTAGATCCCCCCCGGCCCTGGGAGATCATTGCAATCACCTTCACCAACAAGGCCGCCGGGGAACTGAAGGACCGTCTGGCCGCCCGGCTGGGACCTGCCGCCGATGGTGTCTGGGCCTCTACGTTCCACGCCGCCTGCGTCCGTATTCTCCGCCGGGATATTGACCGCCTGGGTTTCGACAAGGATTTCACGATTTATGACGCCGACGACGCCCGCCGGGTGGTGCGGGATACAGTGAAGGAGCTGAACTTGGACGACAAAGCCTTCCCGGCCAAGAACGTTCTCTCCGTCATCAGCAGCGCCAAGGACCGTTATGAGGACCCGGAGACCTTTGCCAAAAAACACGATGCGGAAAAGGACTGGCGCCTGGGCCGCATTGCCAAGGTCTACGCCGCCTACCAGAAGAAACTGGCCGCCGCCAACGCCCTGGATTTTGACGACATCATCTTCCACACCGTCACCCTCCTCCGGCAGGAGCCGGAAGTGCTGGCCTATTACCAAAACAAATTCCGCTATGTGCTGGTGGATGAATATCAGGACACCAACCACCTCCAATACCTTCTCACAGGCCTGCTGGCGGGGGGGCGCCGGAATCTCTGCGTAGTGGGCGACGACGATCAGTCTATCTACCGCTTCCGGGGCGCGGATATCGCCAACATCCTTAGTTTCGAAAAGCAGTACCCGGACGCCCGCGTCATCCGCCTGGAGCAGAATTACCGTTCCACGCAGAACATTCTGGACGCCGCCAACGCCGTCATCCAGCACAATGCCGGCCGCAAGGGCAAGACCCTCTGGACCAAAAACGGCGGCGGCGACCCGGTATCCGTCCGCACCACCCTCAACGAGAGCGACGAGGCCGCCTTTGTGGTGGGCGACATCCAAGCGGCCGTAAGCCGGGGCGGCCATTACCGGGACGCCGCCGTGCTCTACCGGATGAATGCCCAGTCCAACGCCTTGGAATACGCCATGAAACGGGCGGCGGTTCCCTACAAGGTGGTAGGCGGCATGAAGTTCTTCGACCGGGCGGAGGTAAAGGACATACTGGCCTATCTCTGCGTGCTGAACAATCCCCTGGACGACCTGCGGCTGCGGCGCATTGTCAACACCCCCGCCCGGGGCATTGGCAGCACCACTATGGAGAAGGTCTCCGCTCTGGCGGAACAGCAAGGGGCTTCTCTCTACGAGATTCTCCGCAACGCAGACCTGTTCCCGGAACTGAAAAGCGCCGCCGGAAAGCTGCTGAAGTTTGCCGATATAGTGGACGGCCTCCGCAAGGCAGGAGGCACCCTGGCTCTGCCGGAATTCTATGACGCGGTGTGCGAGCAGACCGGCTACACCCAGGCCCTGCGGGATAAAAACGACCAGGAAAGCCGGGGCCGTCTGGAAAACGTTCAGGAGCTGAAATCCAACATCCTGGGCTTCCTGGAGCGCCAGCCGGAGGACGCCACCCTCTCCGGATTTCTCAACGAAATTGCCCTCTACACCGACCTGGACGCCCTGGACGCCGGGGACGACTATGTTACGCTGATGACGATCCACTCCGCCAAGGGACTGGAATTCCCTCTGGTATATGTGGTGGGAATGGAGGAGGGCATTTTTCCCGGCAGCTCCGCCCAGTTTGAGGAGGAGGAGCTGGAGGAGGAACGGCGGCTGTGCTACGTAGCCATGACCCGGGCCAAGCAGCGCCTGACCCTGACCAACACCCGCCAGCGAATGCTTTACGGCAAAACCACTACCAACCGCCTCTCCCGTTTCCTGGAGGAAATTCCAGAGGAACACCTGAACTGGACCGGCAAGGACCTGGAGGCCGGCGGCAGCTTTGGCGGAAGTTCCACCGGCTCCTTCGGCGGGGCCTATGGCCGGGGGAGCTACGGCAGCGTTCCACGCAGTGCCGGAACATATTCCGATACCACCTCCTCCCGTCCGGTCCGGTCCGGCTTCCAGGACGCCCGGCGGACCAGCGTCCAGCCGGCGGCAGCATCCTCTGTACCCATGCTGGCCCTGGATGAGGGGGACCTGGTGGAACACCGGGCCTTCGGCCGCGGAAAAGTGCTGGCGGTGCTGCCTCCGGATGGCCGGGGGGATGTGGAGGCCCACATTGACTTCGAGAACGCGGGCATCAAGAAGATGATGCTGAAAATGGCGTCCAAGCACCTGAAAAAAGTGGAGGAAGCGTAACGTATTCCCCCTATCCCAAAAACAAAAAGGAGCTGAGGATAAGCCTCAGCTCCTTTTTCGCTCCGGATGCTTCCTCAGCAGCAGCAGCCATTGAGGAGCGTCACACAGTCCGCGCTGATCTGCGGCGGAAGACTCATGGTCATAGCGCCATTGTAGGTGATGCAGACACACTGCCCCACCCGGAAGCAGCAGGCCTGATCGGTATGGACCAGAACTTCCTGGCAGGCGCACAGGTCGCAGACCAGCAGTTCACAGGGGCAGACCCGCAGGATGCGGGCTTTCATCTCAACGGTCTCACGGCAGGAAGCCGGCTCCAGAGCCGGTCCGCCGCATTCACTGCATACAGTTTCCATAGGGATTCCTCCATAGCTAGAATGTATGCCAGTCTATGCCGCCGGAGACCGAAAGGTGTCCCCTCAATCCCCCTGGAGGAAGGCAAACCCGCTTTGAAACTTCTCCTGGGCGAAGGCGTTCACCTCCGCCTGACAGGCCCGGTAGGCCGTGAGAATCCTCTCTGCGGCCTCCGTCAGCTCCGCGCCGCCGCCGTGGCGGCCGCCAATGGTGGAGTCCAGCAGCTTGCAGCCAAACGCCTCCTCAGCGGTGCGGATAATGCGCCAGGCCTTGGAGTATGCCATGCCCATGTTGGCCGCCGCCGCCCGGAGGGACTGCTGTTCCTGGATCTCCTCCAGAAGCGCCGCCACACCGGGGCCAAAACAGCGTTTATGATCGCCGTCCTCTAGGCGCAGGGTGGTTTTCAGGCGGATTTCCTGATCGTTAATTTTCATAAAAATACTCCTCGCGGCTGGTCCGTTTCAGCTCACCGTCCTGTAATTCCCAAATCTCCGTAAAATGGGATACGGATCCGTCTGCGTTGACTTCGTATACCGGGACCTCCCGGCGGGTCAGAATCAGGTCTCCGTCGTGCCACACAACCGGGCGGATGGTTACGCCTTCTTTGGGTACCCAGGTCTCCAGAACCGGGCGCTCTGCGTCCTGATTGGACCCAGCGCCGGAATGGATGCTGACCTCATGGCGGACCAGGTACAACCCGCCGTTTTCATCCGGGCGATAATAATCATGGACATATTCAGCCCCAGCCTCCCCGGATTTATACTCGGAAATCAGTTCCCCGGTTTCCAGGTTGGCCTCTGCGCCTTGAAGCGTGCAGGCGTAGCGGTATTCGCCGGCATTTGGGTCCCAGGTCCAGTAGTAATAGGGAATCGTGTTGTTGGGCGTCCAGCCGAAGAGGCCGAAATCCGTATTGCCGTCGAAGTTCAGGTCCAGGACCTCCATGGAATCCTCCGGCGACCAGCAGGAGGTGTATCCGTTCATGACATCATCTGCGGCGGAACCCCATTCGATTTCAATCGCGTCATTGGATAGAACCGTCTGCAGTAAGGTTTCTCCATCCCAGACCCGAACCTCCCGGATGCCATAGCTGTATTCGTCTGTTTGCTTTCCCACCGCTTCCAGCCGCAGAGTCCGTCCGTCCGCCAAAACAGCTTCCAGGGTTTTCAGCACTTGGTCTTCGGGTTCTTCTGTTTCGAGGGAAGGGATTTCTTCCACTGGGGCAGCGGGTTCCATTTCTGATTTAGGCTGGGCAGGAAGCGTTTCGGTCTCTTGCGGCGGAGTATCCGGTTCGGCTGGAGCGGAACAGGCGGCAAGAAGAAGCAAGAGCAGGAAAAAACAGCACCATTTTCGCATTCATGTATCCTTTCTATTGCGCCGCCGCGGCGCGGCGGCATCCATTCCGTTCCATTTCCTCCGCTGCTAATCAAGAGGGGACTGCGCTCCCCCCTTGAGCATTCCCCCTGGAGACGAGGGACGAAGGACGGGAGACGAGGGGCCAGGAGAAGACGAGACTTCAACAAGCTCCCTAAAAATGCGTGAGACAGAAGCACGACGCCCCCATCCCCCGCCGCAAAGCAGGAAAGTCCATCTGTCGCGGGCAGATATATAAACAGGACCGCTCGGTGACTACCGGCGCGCCCCCGTTTTGGGATCCCCCGTATGTTCAGTCTTAGCGCTTTTTCTCTTTTGGACCGTGCACGGCCCGTCGCCGGGGCGAAATCCACTCCACTCCGTCCCCGCCTCCGGCGAGGACTCCGCTCCGTTCCTTTGCCCCTCCTCTCCCCACAAAATCTGCGGATTTTGTGGGG
>JAAWLO010000066.1 GCA_022797935.1 Oscillibacter sp.
CAAAAAGAGAAAATGGGGGGTGCAATGAACCAGCCAGCATCCTGGCTGGCATTCCCCCGCCCGTCAGGGCAGGTACAGACTTCCCCCTTCGGGAAAAAGGCAAAATCCTCCTATCGGAGAACCCCACCATTCCCCTGCGGGGAAAAACCAATCCCCCCTTGCGGAAACGAGGAGCCCCTACTTCCCCAGGGCAGAACGCATCCAACTCTCATCCGAAGGATTCTCCTGAAACTTAAAAAGCCCCGCCAGGGTATCCGGCTGAATACGCCCTTCCTGCGCTGCAACCTCACATACCGCATCAAAGCCCGACAGGCTGTAATTAGTCACCCCTGCGGCCTCCAGGCGCTCCAACCCTTTTTTAAGGCCATAGGTAAAGATCGACACAATCCCAAGCACCTCCGCCCCGGCATCCCGCAGGGCCTCCACAACATCAATGCAGCTTCCAGCGGTGGAAATCAAATCCTCCACCACCACTACCCGCTGCCCGGCTTCCAGCTTTCCTTCAATCCGGTTCTGCCGCCCATGGTCTTTACTGCTGGAGCGGACATAGCCCATGGGCAGGCCCATGAGATGCCCCACGATGGCAGCGTGGGCAATGCCGGCCGTGGACGTGCCCATCAGTACTTCCGCCGTGGGATAGTGCGTGCGGATCAGGTCCGCCAATCCCTCCTCGATGTGGGTCCGGACCTCCGGGGCGGTGAGGGTCAGACGGTTGTCACAATAAATGGGACTCTTGATGCCGCTGGCCCAGGTGAAGGGCTCCTCGGGACGAAGGAATACCGCCCCAATCGACAGCAAGTCATGCGCAATCATCTGTTTGCTTGTCATAAAGAAAGACTCCTTTCATGCAGATAAAATCGGACGCCGTCACGCCTGGAGGCCCAGGAAGTCGCGGCAGGCCCGCCGGTATGCCTCCGCCGGGTCCAATGCCTGGGTGATTGGCCGCCCCATGACGATGTAGTCGCAGCCGTTTTTCGCCGCCTGTTCCGGGGACATCACCCGTTTCTGGTCCCCGGCAGCAGAGCCGGCAAAGCGGATGCCAGGTGTAACCGTACAAAACGCCTCGCCACAGCGTTCCTTCACCAGCGCGGCCTCCAGAGGAGAGCAGACCACGCCGTCCAGACCGCTGGCGGCGGCAGTTCTGGCGTAGGACAGCACCGTCTCCGCCATAGGCGTGTCAATCAGCAGTTCGTTTTTCAGCATCGCGCTGTCGGTGGAGGTCAGCTGTGTCACGGCAATGAGCATGGGACGGGAACCGTCGGGCCGGGTCAGGCCCTCCAGCGCGGCTTTCATCATGACGGAGCCTCCTGCGGCGTGAAGATTCACCATATCCACGTCCAGGCCGGAGAGAACCGACATAGCCCGCTTCACCGTGTTGGGAATATCGTGAAGCTTCAGGTCGAGAAAGATTTTGTGTCCCCGGGCTTTGATTTCCCGGACAATAGACGGCCCCCCTGCATAGAAAAGCTCCATGCCGGTTTTCACAAAGGGTTTCCTTTCCCCGTCAGGGAAGCGGTCCAGAAAGGTCAAGGTTTCCTCGCGGGTGGGAAAGTCCAGGGCAATGATAACGTCATTCGCCATGATGCGATCCTCCTATCAAATCCGTAATCGTTTGTACGCCCAGCCGCTGGCAGACAGCCGGCAGGTTCTCCAGAATGGTCTTGCAGACATAGGGGTCTCGCAGATTTGCCGCTCCCACCTCCACAGCGGAAGCTCCGGCCAGCAGCATTTCAGCGGCGTCCTCAGCGGAGCTCACTCCGCCGCAGCCGATAATGGGCAGTTTTACCGCCTCATACACATCCCAAATCATCCGCAGCGCCACGGGAAACACGGCAGGACCGGACAGTCCCCCGGTGCGGTTGGCCAGCAGCGGGCGCTTTGTGTTCAGGTCAATGCGCATACCCAGAAGGGTGTTAATGAGGCAGAGGCCGTCAGCCCCTTCCCCGGCACAGGCCCGGGCAATTTCCGCAATGTCGGTCACGTTGGGGCTGAGCTTGAGGAAGATGGGTTTCTTTGTGGCGGCCCGAACCGCCCGGGTCACAGCGGCTGCGCCCTGCGGGTCTGAACCAAAATTTTTCCCTCCGGCATGGACGTTGGGGCAGGAGATGTTGACCTCCAGAATCCGCACCTGCTCCGCCTCCTCCAAGCGGCGGCAGTTCTCCGCGTATTCTTCTAAAGAGAAACCGCAGACATTGGCAATCACCGGACCCTGGAAAATCCGGGCGATATGAGGAATCTCGTCCCGCAGCACCGCATCCATTCCGGGGTTCTGCAGGCCCACGGCATTCAGCATCCCGGAAGCGGTTTCGGCAATGCGGGGCTGCGGATTGCCGGGGCGGGGGGCCCGGGTCGTTCCCTTCCAAGAGAAAGAGCCCAGGAGGTTCAAGTCATAGAACTCCGCGAATTCCCGGCCATAGCCAAAGGTACCCGAGGCGGGGATAATGGGGTTTTTCAGCGTCACGCCGGCAAGCTGGACAGACAGGTCTACCATACGATTTCCTCCTTCCGAAATACGGGTCCGTCCTTGCAGACCCGGCGGAGTCCGTTTTTCATCTGGATGGTACAGCCCACACAGGCCCCAAAGCCGCAGGCCATCCGGGCCTCGAAGCTGAACTGGCCTCCCGTGAGCTGGGGCAGAGCGTGAATGGCCTTCAGCATCGGCGTGGGGCCGCAGGCGAAGACATACCGGCAGTCAGGAAGCCCGCGCAGCAGGTCCGTGACAAAGCCCTTTGCCCCCAGGCTTCCGTCCTCTGTGGCAGCCCAGACTTCCACACCCAAGGAGGCAAATTCTTCCAGATAAAAAGCGTCTTCTTTCGAACGGAAGCCCAGGACGGCTTTGGGCTTGCGCCCGGCTTCCGCCATGCGCCTGGCCAAACCGTACAGCGGCGCGGCTCCAATGCCTCCGCCCACCAGTACGCCTTCTTCCGCAGCGGTGAAGCCGAAACCGTTGCCCAAGCCTGAGAGAACATCCAGCGGCGTTCCGGCGGAGAGGCGGACCAGTTCCTTTGTCCCCTCCCCCGCTTCCTTGACCAACAAGGTCAGGCCGTTTTCTGTCCAGTCACAGACAGAGATGGGGCGGCGGAGGAATTTTCCCGGCAGTTCCAGATTCACAAACTGTCCCGGGGCGGTAACGGCAGAAGTGTCTCCCTTCAGAACCAGTTCCCACACATCTCTTGCCAGCTGCCGGGATTGCTCCAAGATCAAAATGGATTGTTTCATAGAATTCCTCCTTCCGGGCGGTCATAGCCCCGAATGATTCCGACGGTTCCACAGTTCCCCGGTACCTTCACGTTTTCCGGGAAAACGATAGTTCCATTCACAAGCGTCATCAAGACGGCGGCATCCACCGAACGGCCTTCAAAAGGCGTGGCCCGGCCCAGAGAGCGGAAGTTCTCCGGGTTCACTGTGCCGCGATGGTTCAAATCCAGCACGGTTAAATCAGCGGGCTGGCCCGCTGCAATCGTTCCGCCCGGCAGTCCAAATATCCGGCGAGGGTTGACACACAGGGCGTTGAGCAGTACCTCCAGAGGAACCTTGCCGGTCTTCACCAATTCTGTATAAAGCACGGGGAACGCGCACTCCAGCCCCACCACTCCGTTGAGACTTCCGCGGAGGCCTTTGGATTTTTCTTCCTCCGAATGCGGGGCATGGTCTGTGGCAATGCAGTCCACCGTTCCATCCAGCAGGCCCGCAACGAGGGCGTCCCGGTCTCTGGCCGAGCGAATCGGAGGATTCATCTTAAAGCGTCCGTGGTCCTGCAAATCCTCGTCGCAGAGGACCAGGTAGTGGGGGCCGGTCTCGCAGGTGACGGGAAGCCCCTCCGCCTTTGCGGCCCGGATCCGGTCCACACTCTCCTTGGCGGAGACGTGACAGACGTGGTACCGGCATCCGGTCTCCCGAACCAATCGAATGTCCCGCTCCACCTGCTTCCACTCGCTGGCGGGATCATTGCCGGGGAGATCATGTGCCTTTGCAAACGCTCCGTCGTGGACACACCAGCCTTTTGTCAGAAACGTTTCCTCTTCGCAGTGGGCCACGATAGGCCTGTCCGTTTTCTTCGCCAGAAGCATGGCCTGCCGCATCCGTTCCTCTGACTGGACGCCCCGCCCATCATCCGAGAAGCCGGGGACCGCAGGGGCCATCGCCTCTAAATCCGCCAGCTTGTCCCCCTTCTCTCCCTGGGTGATGGCCCCATAAGGGTGCACCCGAACCCGGGCATGCTGTGCAATCCGCTCCTGTTCCGCCTGAAGATGATCCAGCGAGTCCGGCACCGGGTCCAGATTGGGCATGGCGCAGACAGCGGTATATCCCCCTGCGGCAGCGGCCGCCGTGCCGGAGGCAATGGTCTCTTTATAAGAAAATCCAGGCTCCCGAAGATGAACATGTACATCAACGAAGCCTGGAACAATAAAATAATGATTCAATTCCACAACGGCCGCACCGTCTCTGGGAAGGCTGGGGGAAATGGAAACAATACGCCCTTCGGAAACGGCGATTTCAAGAGGCTGAAAGACTCCATTCTGAAGGACGGACCCTCCGGACAACAGCAGATTCATGGGCACGCTCCTCTCTCTAGCACAATAACGGATGTTTATTTCTAACCCATTAGCATAACGGAAAATGACAAGGATGTCAACGGTCTTTTTGTGCCGGGGAGTGTTCTTCTGCGCGTTTTATAACAAAATGATTTGCAGGGATCAATTCTTGCTTCCGCCCTTTTGGAAACAAAAACCGAAACGGGGCTTCCGTAAAAAATCTTCGAAAGGGATACTCCCAGCCGGACCCGGCAAAAAAGAGCGGCAGCTTTTGTTTTCCCTCTTCCCCCCAGCCCATAACTGCGGTATACTGAAGGCATCACCACCGGCCCCTCTGGGCGGAACGGAGGAACCCATGGAATCTCACAACAGCCTGTACGCCAACCTGGCCGCCGCCTTTTCCCAGGAGTCTTTCCTGCAGAAGCTGAGCCGGCCAGATGAGGCGCCCCCTCGAGAGACGGACTGGCGCGGCCGTCTGGCGCCCCTGCTGCCCATCCGAACCCGGATCTCCTGCGCGGAGGCCTTGGAAGTCTTCTGCCCATTGCTGAGCGCTCCGGAGCCGGAGGAGGGCTGGCTTTCTTATGTCTACCGGACGGCGGTTTCCCTGCTCTTCCCCCGGGACGGCGACGCATACCTCCCCCGGCAGCGGGACGCCGCCCTCTGCTTCCTCCAGTTTCTGCAGGTCCTCTTCGACGCGGAGCGGGAGGCGCTGCCCTTTGACTTCTGGCTGGATTTTGCCTTCTGCACCGAAGAGGAGCTGCGCCGCTGTGCCGCGGCCGAGGAGTACCGCCTCTTCCTCCGCCGCTGGCGGGAGGAGTATGTCTACGAGCTCCTTCGGCTGGGCCGGGAGGTTACGTCTTTCCGCACGCTGGAGCACATTGCCGGGGTTCACCAGGTGTCCATGCTGGTCTCCCGGGCCTTCCGGGCCAACGGCGGAACCATTGACCTGGCGCTCATCTCCGGTGCGGCGGCAGGCCATGACATCGGCAAATTCGGCTGCCGCCCCGGGGAACGGGTGCCCTATCTCCACTACTATTACACCGACCAGTGGTTCACTTGGCGGGGATTGTCCGCCCTGGGACGCATTGCCGCCAACCACTCTGTTTGGGACTTGGAGCTGGAAAACCTCTCTGCCGAGTCTCTGGTTTTGGTGTACAGTGACTTCCGGGTGAAGCAGGAACGGGATGCGGAAGGCCGGGAAACGGCCCGGCTCTTTACCCTGGCGGAGGCCTTTGACGTCATCCTGGCCAAACTGGACAATGTGGATGCCGCCAAGCGCCGGCGCTATCAGTATGTTTACTCCAAGCTCCGGGATTTCGAGGGGCATCTGATAATCTTCGGCGCGGATGTGACCCTGCAGACCGCCGGGGGACCGCCCATGCCCCGAACAGACCCCGCGCTGCTGGATGAGGACGGTGTGGTCCTGGGCCTGCGGCGGACAGCGGTGGACCACAACATTCGCCTGATGCACCGTCTCAGCCGGGAACGGCTTTTTTTCGCTACCCTGGAAGCCGCGCGGGGAGAGAAAGATCCCGGACGTATTCGGGCCTACTTGTCCGTCTTTCGGGAGTACTTCACGTATTGGACCGTGGAGCAGAAGGAGCAGACCCTGGAATTCCTCTATGAGCTGCTTCTTCAGCCGGATGGAGACATTCGCCGTCAGGCGGCTGCCCTCATGGGCCGGATGCTGGCCAAGTTCCTCTCCGGTTACCGGAAGGAGCTTCCGCAGGATGCGTCTCCCAGCCCCCAGGAGGAGCGGCCTTTCGAGCTGTGGGCAGATTATCTGGAAAAGCTCATCCATCCAGACCGCCGTCTGACTCCCCGGCAAACCAGTATGATTCGCTTCCAGGCCCAAACCGCGGCAGACGCTCTGCTGAGCAGCTGCTCTGCCGCTGACCGTCCCCGCTTTGCCAGTCTTCTGTTTCATCACTTCCAAGACCCCGGGACGGTGGATGCCGGCGGGGCGTTTGCCCTGCTGAACACGGCGCTGAACCTTCCCCTGGAGAAGCGAGAAGATGCCTCTGTTTTATCGGCTTTTGCCGCGTGGTGGCTACGGGACGGGGACGCGCCGCAGCAGGCGGCGGCCATGCGCCTGTGTCTGCGTCTTCTGCCGGAGCTGGATTCCGCTGAACGGGAGCTCATTGCCCAAGCGGCGGAGACGGCAGACTGTGGGGACAGCGCCGCCCTGCTGTACCTCAAAACCCGGCTATGGCAGGCGCTGGGGCTGGATGTTTCTGCCCAGCAGGCCCTGCTGGACCAGGGGGAGGCCGGTATACTTCTGGACAATCTGAAGACGGCTACGCCCTGGGTGCTGAAGGCCGTGGGGGTGGAGTATCTGCTGGACCGGGCCAGGCAGGGGGAAACGGCCTTCCATATTGCCGCCCACTTTTCCAACCTGATGAAGGTCAGTGAAAACGTGGTGGTCCGCCGTCTGGCAGGCGAGGCCCTGCTGGACATTGCACCCAGGCTGACGCCGCCCCGGCGGAACGAAATCGCCGTGGAGCTCTGTGAGGCCCTGGAAACCGGTCAGGCGGAAATCTCCCAATACATTCCCCTTTATCTGGGGCAATTCCTTCTCTGGCTGCCGCCTCGGGAGCTGGACGAGCTCTTGGAGGAGCTGCGGCTGTTCCTCTCCTCCTCCAGTGCCAGCGTGGCGGCGGCGGCCCTGGCCACGGTTGGGGCTATGCTGGAGCATTATGCCGTCTACCGTTCCCGCTTTCAGGAGGACGCGGCCGCTCTGGACCAGCGCCGCCGCCAGATGGCGGGGCTGCTGCTCAAAGGGTTGGCCTCCTGTATGGAGCCCGTGCGGCAGGAGGCCCTGCGTGTTTTGGGAGAGGGGCTTTTCGCTTCTCCGGTGCTGAGTTACGACGGCAAAACCAGCCTCTTCATCCTCACAGCGAAAAAAATCCTCTGTCTCATCGCGGAGCAGCCGGAACAGGAGCTCACCTTTTTCTATACCGCCGCCGCCCTTTCCCACATCTACCGCTTCGCGGTGGAACACCGCATTGAGAGCGGTCCCTTTGTCTTTGACTGGCGGGACAAAGCTGCCGCCTTCTTTCCCGGCACCTTCGATCCGTTCTCGCTCTCCCACAAAGGCATTGTCACCGCCATCCGGGACCTGGGGCTGGAGGTTTATCTGGCGGTGGATGAGTTCTCCTGGTCCAAGAAGACCCAGCCCTCTCTTACCCGCCGGCAGATTGTCAGCATGTCGGTGGCCGATGAGTTCGGCGTATATCTCTTTCCTCACGATATTCCCGTCAATCTGGCGACGCCGGAAGATCTTCTCCGCCTGCGGCAGGTCTTCGCCGGGCGGGAACTCTATCTGGTGGTGGGCTCTGACGTGGTGGCAGGGGCCTCCTCCTACAAAGCCCCGCCTCGGGAGGGGTCGGTTCACTCCCTGAACCATATCGTTTTCCGCCGGTCCAGCGACGCCGAGGGACAGGAAATCGAGGCGGATCTCCGGTGCATCACCGGCAGTGTGGTTCAGCTCCAGCTGCCCACGCACCTGGAGGACATCAGCTCCACCCGAATCCGGGAGAACATCGACCTGGGCCGGGATATCTCCAATCTGGTGGATCCCACCGTACAGGACCTCATCTACCGCAACAGCCTCTACCTCCGGGAACCCCAGTACAAGCAGCTGGTCCGGGCCAGTTTCCTGGAGTTCTCCCGGGCGGAGTGGCCGGACCCGGCTCTGTGGGCAGAGCTGACAGCGGCCTTGGGACCGCTTCCGCCGCCGGACCCGCGAGACGAGCTCTTTCTCCTCCGGACGGCAGGGAGCCGGATATTAGGAGCGCTCACCACGAGAACTGTTCACTCCGGAGGGCTGTACGAGACCTTCGGCAGCGAAATTCTGGCCCATTACGTCCGTACCCGCACAGCGGGCCCCATTCAGCTGTTTACAGGGCTTTACGCACGGAAAACACCCAATTTCGACGCCGGCCAGCTTCTTCTGGCAGAGGCCCTTTCCCGGGCGGCGGCGGCAGACTGCGGCTGGGCCGTCTGGTGGGGGGACTGCGGGGACCTGGAGCTGCTGCGCCGCCAGGGGTTCCTTCCGGCGCAGATGGAGACGCCCAAACCCCTTCTGCTGGCAGACATGCGCTCCCCGGCGGTGCTGGTGCAGAACATTCCCACCACGCTGAAGGAGCCGTTCTCCTCAGACCGGCAGGTTCTCGCCGCGGCGGGAAAGGCGCATCTCCGCCTTCAGGAGGCTGTCTGCGGCCTTTATCCCGGGAAGCTGGTGCTCTCCCTCAGCGCGGAGGTTATTTACCACCGTCTGGTCCGGAAGCTGACGGAGTGCAACGGCGTCCCCGCCGAACCCCAGACGCCCCGGGTGCTGGGACCCAAGATGTGCGTGCCCTTCGGCAAGATTCTCCGGGGCAATGCCGTGCCCAATACCGTCACCAAGACCATCCATACCGATAAGGTCTTCGCTCCGGACCTGCGGTCCTTCTCCATTGCGCCCTTCCCGGGCTATGCCCCGCTGGAAAGCCAAATCCGAACCATCCGCTCCTTCCGCCGTCCGGTTCTGCTGGTGGACGACCTGCTCCACACCGGCAACCGCATCAATGCCCTGGACCCTCTTTTCCGGCAGGAGGAGCTGGAGATTGACCGCTGTGTGGTGGGGCTCCTCTCCGGACGGGGACGGGACCTGATGGCCGCCCGGGGACGGAAGGTGGACTGCGTCTACTTCATACCGGACCTCCGGGCCTGGTTCGTGGAGTCCACTATGTACCCCTTCATTGGCGGCGACGCGGTCCATAAGGCGGCGGCCTCCGTGCCGGGGCTGACCCCGGCAGTGAACCTGATTTTGCCGTATGCCTTCCCCAAGTTCTACCGCGACAGCGACCCGGAGGCAGTTTTCCGGTTCTCCCGCACTTGCCTGGAGAACAGCCGGGATATCCTTCTGGCCCTGGAGCGGGCCTATCGGGAGCGTTATGCCCGGAACCTGACGCTCTCCCGCCTGAGCGAAGCGGTGATTCTGCCCCTGAGCCCCGACAAGGGCGCGGCGGTGCGCTACGATCCCAACGCCGCCGCATCGGTGTGTCTGGAGGGCGATTTGCGGCAGCTGGACCGGATGAAAGAGCTTTTGTGCTGAGAGGAGCGTTTCCATGAAAGCATTTTTTCATTTCTCCTGGGAGCCTGGCCAGGGCCCCGCTGCCTGGCGGGTGACGGACTCCCGGCAGCTGGCGGGGAACCCAGGCGTTTCCTGGCTGGACCCCCGGCGGATCGAGAGTCCTGCCTCTCCGGCCCTGGAGGAGCGGCAGCGGGCCGCCCTGGCGGAAGGCCATCTGACAGCGGTCCACGCCCGGCATCCCCGGTGGGAGCGGGCATTGGACTTCCTTGCTCCCAGGCCGGGGAAAAAGCGGGTCCACCTTCTGGCGGTGGGGGACGTGGGGGGGACCCTGCTGACGGCGCTGAAGCTGCTGGGGGGCGATGTGGTGTCCTCCATCGGCGTCTGCGACCTGAATGAGAAAACCGTGGCCCGCTGGACTGCGGAGATGGGGCAGATCGCCTGGCCCTGGGACTATGGCGCTCTGCCGGAGGTAGAGGCCGTGGAGCCGGAGAGGCTCTTTGCCTGCGACGTCTTCCTTTTCGCCGCCGCCAAGGCGGTTCCCCCGGTGGGCAGCGGCGTGCAGGATGTGCGCATGGCGCAGTTCGAGGCCAACCGTCCCCTGGTGGAGCACTTCGCCCGGCAGGCCCGGGCGGCGGATTTCCGAGGCCTCTTTATTGTTCTCAGCGACCCGGTGGATCTCCTCTGCCAGGCGGCGTGGCGGGCCTCCAACGCCGGGGAGGGAACGGAATGCCTGGACCATCAGGGGCTTCTTCCCGAGCAGATTCAGGGCTTCGGCCTGGGGGTGATGAACGCCCGGGCGGCGTACTTCGCCAAGCGGGACCCTCGCTTCGCCTCCTTCCTCACAGAGGGCCGCGCCTTTGGTCCCCACGGACAGGGTCTGGTCATTGCCAACTCAATTCAGCATTACGACGGCGTCCTCTCCCAGGAGCTGACCCGGCTGACCCTGGAGGCCAACCTGCGCATCCGGGACCTGGGCTTCAAGCCCTATGTGGCCCCCGCCGTGTCCTCCGGGGCGATGCAGCTGCTGCTGGCCCTCCGGGGGGCGTGGCACTGCGGGTCCGTGCCCCTGGGAGGCATCTGGTTCGGGTGCCGGAACCGCTTCACCCCCTATGGGCTGGAGCTGGAGACGCTGGAACTGCCGGACGCCCTGTTTGCCCGCCTCCAAGGGACAGAGGCGGCGCTGAGGGATCTCTGGTGATGCGGGTCTATGCGGCGGTTGCCCTGGGAGCGGCGGTGCTGTCCGCCCTGCTGGCGGTTATGGTCCCAGCGGCGGACCCACCGGTGAAGGTCTGCGGCGAGGCTCTGGGATTGGTAGAGGTCTTCGCCTTCCTGACGGCGGTATCCGCCTGGGCATTTCTGGCGCTCTCCCGGCGAAAGCGGCGGGATTTCCTGATGGCCTTCGGGCTGAATCTGCTGGCGCTCCTCGTTCTCTGCCAGGCGCTGGACGCCGTCAGCACCTGCTATTTCTACTACGTCCCCGGCTGAGGGGGAAAGGAGAGTCTCTATGGAACAGGAGCTGTTGGTTCTCCACGCCGGGAGGCCGGGCCGTCTGGAGGGGCGGCTGGGCGAGACCCTGCGCACGGCCCTGCCGGAGCAGGATGTTCAATTTGACCGGGGGGAGTCCCTGGAGAACCGGCGGATTCTCTTTGCCTTCTCCCTGCCGGAGAACGGGACGAACTTCCAGCTGTACGGCCTTCTGGGCTGGCTGCGGGACCACCCCGGCGCTCTGCGAGGCAGCGTGGGCGGTGTGGTGATTGACGGCGCCGGGGACCTCTACACAAAGTCCGCCGGCCGGGAACTGGTGCTGGCGGCCAGTTCAGCGGGCTGTACCTTCCCGGGGCGGTCCCTGGTGGAGGCTGTGGGGAATCTTCAAAATTTCACCGTGCAGGCGAAGAATGCCGGCTGCGGTCTGGAGGAGGCCTATCGTCTGGCGGTCCGGGACCTGGCGGAGCGGATACGGGATTTTGTGCCTCCCCGGCGAACGCGGCCCAGGGTTCTGGCTCTTCACGCCTCCAGCCGGGCCACGTCCAATACGCTGGCCCTCTGGGGGCAGATTCGAGGGCGGCTGGAAACGTTCTGCGAAATCCGGGAAATCGGTTTGCGGAACGGCGCCTTGGAGGACT
Source organism: Oscillibacter sp. (assembly GCA_022797935.1). Taxonomy (GTDB): domain Bacteria; phylum Bacillota; class Clostridia; order Oscillospirales; family Oscillospiraceae; genus Oscillibacter. The sequence goes on from JAAWLO010000066.1 coordinate 11,736, forward strand.
GTGCCGGGTGTCCCTACACGACCTGTCTCCACTTCGGCGAGCAGGGAAGCTGTGTCTATGGCGGCGTTATGGTGCAGGAGGTTTTTCCCGCAGTTCGGGAGGCGGACGCGGTGGTTCTCCTCTGTCCCAATTATAATGACGCGCTCCCGGCCAACCTCACGGCCGCCGTCAACCGGCTCACGGCCCTCTACCGCACCGCCTCCTTTGGGGACAAAGCGGTTTTTGCGGTGGTGGTCTCCGGCTATTCCGGGGGAGATATTGTGGCCAGTCAGGTGGTGTCGGCCTTGTGTATGAACAAGGGTTTCTGGCTGCCCCCGGACTTTTGCCTGCTGGAGACCGCCAATGACGCCGGTGCGGCCCTGGCTTTGCCGGGCATTGAAGCACGGCTGGAACGGTTTGCGGACAATCTTCTGGCGAATCTGACGGCGGGATTTCGCGGCTGACGGCAATGGGAAACCGTCGCCGGAATCCGGTAAAATGAAGCGCGGGGTTCCGTAAAGGAAGGGGGGCAGAATTGCATATCTGGTGGTATATAATTGGTGCGGTGCTTGTCTGTGCCGGGGTCTACCTGCTGTACTGCCAGGGGATTGCAGTGTCAAAAAGCATTGCCGCCATTCTGTTTGTGTTCCGTTCTGGAAAAAATGCGGACAGGGCAGTTCTGGATTCCTGTACTGGCTGGGTTCGGCATGCGGGCCGTTTTTCAGAGAAGAGGCGGTATGAATTTGTCTTGGAGACGCAGCTGTCAAAAGGGGATGTGGAAGTGTGCCTGCTGGACAGAAAGCGGCAGCAGCTGCTGCGGCTGAACCGGCAGTCTCCGGAAGGATGCATCGAACTGGATGGAAAAAGCCGGTATTACCTGTATTGGAAGTTCCAAAGCGCCACAGGCAGATGTGAATTGCGCTGGTAAAAAACACCCGATGGAAGAACGCAAATAGCAAACGGGAGGCTTCAGCCTCCCGTTTTTTTGTAGTATGAAGCAAACATCCGGTGCATCTCAGCAATACTGCGCGGTTCCGGCAGGCAGAGACTGGCTTAATACTTCTTGACAAGCGGCGAAATCAGCGCCCGGCAGGTCTGCATCTGGATGCAGGCGTAAAATTGGTCGGTTACTTCTTTTCCCTGGCCTGCGGTGGTGGCATTTTTCGCGTCTTCCTCGGTCTCCCAGAGAACAAAATCCGTCCAAACCTGTCCCTGCACATAGTGCTCCCAGGAAATAAAGCCCTTTGCCTTCGAAATGACTTCGTCATGGAGCGCCTGTGTGCATGCGATAAATTGTTCTGCGCTGACGTTTTTACGGAGTTTGTACGAAAAAATCCAAGCCGTTTTTGCCATGAACATTCTCCTTTATGAGTGTAATAAAGACAATTTTATCATGAAAAACCGGACTTTACAATAGATTTTTCCGCAGATTCTACGAAAGTTTTGTTTGCTCCGAGATGGGGCGTCCGGTCTCCCCCTGAACCAAATCCCGGACCAGACGGGCAGTCATTCCCCAAATCACCCGTCCCTGATAATACCAAATCGGCACTTCTGTCTGTCCGCGGCTCCAGGGATAGTCCCTGGGGATGCCCACGGAGCCGTAGGGAAAGTCCTCTGGTACCTGGGGAGTCAATTCGTAGCGCCACAGCTCCGGCGATGTTTGCTGGAAAAAGGCCAGGGGTACCGTAAACGCTTCCGCTACTTCCGCCGGGGCAGGCTTCAGGGCGGCAAAGCCCTGGGGAGATACCAGCCCCAGAACAGGACGCAGGAGGAATCCGCGCTGGCTGCAGATGAAATCCGGCAGGCCCAGAATGGTGACCTCTTGCCGGGGGATGGAAAGCTCTTCCTCTGTCTCCCGCAGGGCGCAGTCCGAAACACGCTCTCCCGCCTCCATCCGTCCGCCGGGAAAGCAGACTTCGCCGCCCTGGCGCAGATTGGCGGCCCGGACCTCGAACAGCAGGTGCAATCCGTCTTCTTGTTCCACCAGGGGACAGAGGACCGCATAGCTCTGCCGCGCACCCAGAAGTCCTGGCTCCCGGTTCTTGTAGCGGTTTGCCAGCCGCTTCAGTTCCTCCCTCATAGCAGCATGGTCAGGGCCTGCCGGCGGTTTTCAATGGTGACCACCGGAGCGCTGGGTGCGTATTCTCCGTCCAGGGACCAGGGAAGCTCCTCCCCGGTCTCCAGGCGGATGGAAGAAGCGTGGCGGAAGACCAAACTGTCGTATTCCTGATTCAGCAGGGCATGGACCAGATTTTGAAGACCGGCGGCGGTTTTGATGCTGGGGACCAGCAGCAGCTCGAAAAGGCCGTCATCCAGTACCACACGATTGGCGTCCAGCTTCATCAGTCCGCCGATGGAGGTAGAGTTGCACACGGCGCCGAAGAGATATTCTCCGTCCAGGTTTTCCCCGTCGGCGGTGATGCGGACCCGGTAGGGCCGTAAGGTGCTCAGGTCCTTCATGCCTTCCAGGATGTAAGCCAGATGGCCCAGGGCATTTTTGGCGGCCTGGGGCGCGGCGTAGGACGTGCGGGTGAAAGCGCCGAAAGAGGCGACGTAGAGGAAGTGTCTGCCGTTCCAGCAGCCCAGGTCCAGCTTCCGGGGGACATTGCGGGCGATGGAAGCGGCTGCGGCGGCAGGATCTCCGGGGATATGAAGGCTGGCGGCGAAATCGTTGGTGCTGCCTTGCGGCAAATAACCCAGAAGCGGGGGACGCTTAAGCTGGGAGAGGCCGGAGGCCACTTCGTTCAGGGTTCCATCGCCGCCGACGGCGACGACCACGTCTGCCCGGGGGCCCTCGCGTTGGGCGGTGGCGGCGGCGTCGCCGGGGAAGGCGGTGTTGTGGATTGAAATCCAATAGCCGGCATCGGAGAGGACGGCGGCTGCGTCGAAGAGCGGACCGCGGGATTTGCTGCGGCCTGCTTTGGGGTTGACAATCATGAGGAGCTTGCGCGGTTTCATCGAAACGCCTCCTTTTTCCCCCGAAAGGGGGAAGTGTTTCTCGCTTCCGCGAGGGGGGATTGGTTTTTCCCCGCAGGGGAACGGTGGTCTTTTTCTTCGAATAGGGAGATTTTGCTTTTTCCCCGAAGGGGGAAGGTTTGTACCTGCCCTGACGGGCGGGGGGATGCCAGCCAGGATGCTGGCTGGTTCATTGCAGCACCGTCGCGGCGG
>JAAWLO010000067.1 GCA_022797935.1 Oscillibacter sp.
GATTTTGGATTGAAAAACTCTCGCCTTGCAGTTCATCGTCACGGCTCAACCTCTCGTACAGCAGCGCAATCTTGGTTTTTGCCATAGCACAGACCTCCTCAAAATGAAATATGCTCTAAGCTGTCCTCGCCTATCACCGAAAAATCAGTGAATTAACAAGTCGCTTAGAGCATATATCACCGGCCGCCAGCTTTAATTTAACACCTACATGGGCAGGGGTGTCCTGTGCGGTGAATTGAAAGTCGTTATATGTAAATCAGCAAAGCTCATATTAAAGTGCTCCCTTTTCGTGCGTTACATATCTTTCGATATATGTAATAAACTACATAATAAATACGGAATGTGCTACATTTCAATACGTGGATGAGAATTACTATGAAAATCCTCAGCGGGATAACTTGTACACCTTGGTCCGGTTTTATGGTCTTGATCCCATTGAGTTCTTTTACCCGGAGAGGGCGCAGGAGGCCTACGGCCGGAAAGAGCTCCACTTCCTGGTTGATACCTGTTCAGATGAGGATGCACGCACCCATCCTTCGAGCGATCCTGGAGGCCCTTAAGGCGAAAGAAACGATAGAGCCTGACGGAGATTTATAAAAAGAAAAGCCAGCTTCCCAAATTCGGGGAGCTGGCTCTTTGTCAGGCGTCTGGCTCTCAAATAACCGCATGAATTTTTATTCTGTTTAGGCTTACTTATTGGAGTGAGTCAGCCATCTTCGCAACCTGTTCTTGAATCTTCTGCCTCTCGCAGTCTGTCAGCGATCTGCTGCATAAGGTTATTTTGTACTCCAGATAACAAGTGAGGTCGTTCAGCAGCAGGTCTCTCATCCGCTCCGGCGTGGCGCAGAACTCCGCACCCGCCCAATTTTGATGGGAGGTATCCCACTCCATAATGGTGTATCCGCGCGGGGTTATAAGTATGGTGTGTCGATCATCTTCTTCGAGATAGTCTTTGAACGCCGCCAGGACTTTTTCAAATGTCAGCATCGTACATTCCTCCTTTTTTGTTGCCGGCCTACTTGGTAGGCTATCACAAACCGGAGAAAATATCCAACACTTTTCCCAACCAGCAGCGGAGTTAAAATACAATAACAGCTTTGATTGCCTCTCCAGATTTTGCGTCCTCAAATGCCTGGAGAGTATCCTTATAATCATAGACGTTGATAATCTTTTTCAGATCGTCTTGAACCTTTTCCATCATAGAGACCACGGCGGAGCTTCCATCCGTTCTCCGATAGGTGGTGGGTCCCTTTGCGCCCACCAGGGTCAGCTCCTTGCGGAAGATTGGCAGGGGATCGAATTCCGGGATTGTGCCGTGGTAGACGCTGCCCACCACGACCCTGCCGCCAGGTCTGACCGCCTGGATGGCATCCGCCAAAACCTTGGGCGTGCCGGTGGCTTCAATCGCCACATCGGCGCCTTTTTCCCCGCAAATCTCCCGCATCTGGGCCATGCCCGCCGCGTCGTTGCCAACCACCGCGTCAAAGATGCCGGTCCGGCGGGCCTTTTCTTGGCGTGCTGGCCGGCGGCCAACGCAAATCACGGTGCCCGCACCTAGCTGTTTCAGGATAATCGCCGCAATAATCCCCATAGCCCCAAGGCCAAATACAACCACATTGCCGCCCGGTTTGATTTTCGCCTGCATGGCGATGTGATAGGCACAGTTGGTTGGCTCCAGCAGGGAGGCGGTCACGTCGTCCAGTGTGGAAGGTATCTGACTTAGGAAGCCATAGTCCGGCGTACTGCGGACCAGGGTTTCCTCCGTAAAGCCACCGGGCAGAAGGGCGTCATTCATGCTCCTGCAGTAATTGGGCAGGCCGTTCCGGCAGTTCCAGCACTGGCCGCAGGTCCGGGCCAGCTCACTGGCCACCCGTGCTCCGGGCTGGAAGCCCACGCTGTCCGGTGAGGTCTCCGTCACAACGCCGGAGAACTCATGGCCGAAATAGAGTTCCTTGGTCATGTCCCTGGTTCCGTTCAAAAGGGCGAGATCACTTCCGCAGACACCGCAGGCTCTCACCCGCACCTTCACGGTTCCATTCTGCAAAGGAATCTCCGGGCTGTCCGGCCGCAATTCCAGCTTACCAGGGGCAAGCAACGCAATTTTTTTAATCACAAGATTCTCTCCTTCACTTTGTTCTATAGGCCATCAAAAGTTCTCTCGCGTCCGCACCCGCAGCGGACCAATCCGCAGGAATGTCCGCCTCAATGGTCAGCGTGCCGTCGTAGATTCGCAGCTGCCGGAAAAATGGCGCGTAATCGTAGTCATCCTGAACGCTGGGATATTTCCGCTCCGGATAGGAAAGCGGATAATCCACATGAATGTGCCGCACCAAATCCTTGTACCGCACGATGTCCTCGAAGGGCTCCTTTGACCAGACAAAGTGCCGCAGATCTGCCATGACAAACAGATTGGGCATATTGGCCTTGTTGATAACCCGAGCAGCTTCCGGGACCGTGTTCATGTAATTGGAATACTTGGGACCCAAAGGCTCGATGAGGATTTCCTGGCCCTGCTCTCCGGCGATCTCGCAGAGCATCCGAAGGAAGCTGATAAAAATGGCTTCTTTTTTGATGCTGCCCTCATCCACCAGCCAGCGGGCCTTGCCGTTGCCGAATAGGATGTTTTTAATTCCAACCTCCCCACACTTTTTGCAGGAGGATCTCAGGTAGGATTCCAGGGACGTTTCCTGAAAGCCGGGAACAAAAAACAGCGGCTCCTTCACCGGCAGGATTCTAGCCCCAGTGGGTATGGGAAACGCTGCCTCCTGGACGTGAGCCCGGAAAGAGGCAAAGCCCTCGTCGCTCAGGGCCTCAATCTCCGGCATATCCAGTTCCGCATAATCGAACCCTGCCGCCTTGATGTGGTCGTAATCTTTGATAAAGCCAAATCCGCCAAGCTTCATTCTTTTTCCTCCCATTCCGTGTCACGCATGATTCAGTTCGTCCAGATCCTCCGGCGGGAATCCGTCGAAAGCTCTCTCCCGCATCAGCAGCTGTACTTCCGAAAGCGTGGGCAGGCTGGTAATGGCTCCCATGCGGGATACCGTAACAGCGGCGGTATGGCTTGCAAAGGAAAGGGCGTCCTTTTGCGGCAGCCCCGCCGTCAGCCCGGTGCAGAACGCCGCTACAAAGGAGTCCCCGGCGGCGGTAGGGTCGGCCACTTGGGGCATCTTCACGCAGGGCGTGTGGTAGACGCCGTCTTTTCCTGCGGCCACGGAACCATTGCCGCCCATGGTGATAATCAGGTTTTCAACACCGCGGCTCCGAAATGCCCGCGCAACAGCTTCTACATCGTCAAAATTGACGCCGTTCTCAACATGGATGGTGTGGTTCGCCAGGAGCGCTGCCTCATGCTCATTGGGGGAAAGATAGGTAGCGCAAGAGAGCAACTCATCCGACATGGAAGCTGCCGGGGCAGGGTTTACCATGACAGGAACCCCAGCGTCATGAGCCCACCGTGCCGCAGCTTCCACCACCTCCATAGGCAGCTCGAACTGGAGAATCAGCATATCGTACTGTCCAATTTGCTCCTTGAGCCACGCAAGTTCTTCCACGGTGATGGTAAAATTGGCGCCAGGGCAAACGGTGATCCGGTTCTGGGTGCCGTCCTCCCGGACTTCCAGCAAAATAACCGCCACACCAGTGGCTTCTTCCTCGTCCGTCAGGATGCGAGAGACATTCACGCCGGATTCTTCTGCCACGGCCAGCAGCGTTTTCCCAAAGTCATCTTGACCCACTTTACCTACCATGGTGACTTCCGCTCCCAGCCGGGCACACTGCACCGCCTGATTCAGGCCCTTGCCGCCGGGAGCGGTCTGGAATTTCATCCCGATCACGGTTTCCCCAGAGTTAGGGGCCCGGCGAGCAGAGGCGGTCACATCCATGTTAAGGCTGCCAACCACTAGGATTTTTGGTCTTTTCAGCATTTCAAGCCCATCCTTTCTGCTCAGTTCTGGGCCGCTTCATTCATGCGGTCCAGGATGTGGCGGACTGTCAGCATCTCCCGAAGGGACGCGCGGGGCGTTCTGCCGTTTACATAGTCCTCCAGGGTCGTTTCCGCGAACTTGGGGTAGTACACGTCGCTGTCCGTGCTCAGGGAAATCCGGACCGGCTCCTTGCCGTACTCACGGGCCTCCAGGCAGTTTTCGGCCAAGGTGTAATAGCCGTTTTCTGTGACGATACACCAGCGGTTCTCCCGTTTGGACTCCTCATCCATGGGGTAGGCATAGCCGCTCTCCAGAACCAGCGACGCGCCGCTCTCCATTTTCAGCAAGGACGTGCCATAGATTTCAATATCGTATTCGCTGTTATACTGATAGGCGGAGGAGAGGACCTGGGCGGAGGCGGAGTCCGTCAGATGCAGGGCCATGTCGATGAAATGCACGCCCAGGTTCGTCATGCAGCCGCCGCCCGCCGTCTGGGACGAGAGCATCCAGGGAGAGGACTCCAGATACCGGGAAGGGGGACCGGCGATAAAGCGGTAGCTCATGTGGAGGATTTTGCCGCTGAGAAGGGACTCCTTCAGCCGGACGACCGTGTCGCTGTAGCGCCAAACAAAGGGAATCGCGCAAAAAGCATGGGCCTTTTCGGCGGCCTCTGCCACAGCAGCAACTTCTTGGGAGCTCATACCCATGGGCTTTTCCATGGTGAAAGGAAAGCTTCTCTCGATCAGCTCCAGGGCCATGGATGCCATTTCGCTGTGGGGGGCGAAGGCAAAGACAAAATCTGGGCAAATCTCATCCAAAAGAACCCGCCAGTCGGTAAAGGACCGGCAGCCTAACTGCTGGGCAGACCGTGCCGCAACGGCGGCATTGGGGTCGCCGACCGCCACGACCGATCCCAGGGGCAGTCCGGGGAAATACAGGGGCACATGCCAATGGCTGACGCCAAGGAAGGCGATTTTTAATTCATTGATTTTCACAGGCGAAACTCCTTTACATGCTGTAAGTAAGCTCCGGGCATCCGGGAATCCCGAATGCCCGGAGCTTTGCTTTGTGCGCGAAGGCGGGGGAAGGTTAGCCTTTGGCTTCCATCAGGAGGTTGTAGAGGTTTTTCTGTCCCTCGGAGCCCTTGGCGGCAAAGTTGTCCCGGACGCTCTGGGTAGCTTCCACAAAGGCAGCTTTGTCCACCTCATTGACCGCCACGCCGGCATCCTTGATGGTTTGGAGGGCCTCCTCCTCGGCGTCAGGCCAAATTTCTTCGTTCCACACGCGGGTATACTCCTCGCCAGCCTTGCGGATAGCCTCCTGATTCTCGGCGGAAAGGGAGTTGAACCAAGACGCACTCATCAGAACAGGGTCAGGCATGATAAACTGCTCGGTCAGGGAATAGTATTTGCCGACTTCGTACATGGCGTTGGCGACGATGACGGGGGAATTGTTCTCCAGTCCGTCGATGGTGCCCTGCTCCAGGCCGGAGTAGCACTCGCTCCAGGCCATAGCTACGGCAGAGCCGCCCATAGCGGAGATGGAATCCACCAGAGTGGGGTCCTCAATAACCCGGATGCGCATCCCCTTCATGTCAACAGGGCTGTTGATGGGATTCTTGGTGTTTAGGATGTTCCGGGTGCCCAGGTTCTGCCAGGCAAAAATCATCATGCCGTTGTTTTCCACATCGGCCTCAAGAACCTCCATGACTTTGTCGGAGCCGATAACATCCACGGCCTCTTTGCCGCTGTCCCAGAGGTAAGGCAGAGAGAAGGTGGACCAGATGTCGCTGTAGGCGCTGATTGCAGTCAGGGACAGCTCGGTCATCTCAATGGTGCCCTGGCGCAGGCCCTCCATAGACTCTGTGTTGCCGCCCAGCTGGGAGGAGTAGTAAATCTCCACCTGTATACGGCCCTCGGAGTATTCCTCGATGAGCTGCTTCATTTTCTCCGCGCCGTCAGCTTGGGTACCCTTTCCGGGGAAGGTGACGGCGTATTTGACCGTGACTACTCCGTCGGAGCTGCCACCGGAATTGCCGGAGTCAGAGCCGCCGCTGTTGGAGGGGGCGCTCTGCCCGCCTCCGCAGGCGCAGAGGGACAGGGCCATGCAAAGGGTAAGTACCAAAGACATCAGTTTTTTCATAATCATTCCTCCGATTCGCAGTTTAGCAGATTTTATAGGATAGGCAAGGGAATTTCGGATTTGCTCAGAGAGTGGGGAAAATCTTCCGCAGATACGCGGCGGACTGCTTCATGCCGATAGATGCGTCGGGAATGTCGCCAGGATGCCAGCGCCGCTCGTATTCCAGGGAGAGCCAGCCCTCGTAGCCCTGGGACTTCACCGCCCGCAGGATGCCGGGCCAGTCCAATTCACCTTCGCCCACGATGCGGGTGACGACGTTCCGCTCCTCCTCCTTGGGGTGGGATACGTCGGAGGAAACGAAGCCAGTTTGATTCTCCTTAAATTTCAAATCCTTAACGTGCATATAGTAGACCTTTTCCGTTTGCAGGGGAACGGCGGTCTGATAGTCCTCCTGGCCGGTAAAGGCCAAGTTGGCTTGATCGTAGAGGATACCCACGGCGGGATGGTTGATCTCCTGGGACAGGTCGATGCTCTGCTTAGCGGAGACCGTCATGGTGTTGAAGTGGTTTTCGATGACCAACTTGACGCCGTGAGCCTCCGCCGCGTCCCCCAGACGGCGCATGCTTTCCGCCAGTGCCGCCCACTTCTTCCCGTCGGGGTCGGTGTCGCCTGCGGCGAAGTTGCCGCCGTAGATGCGGATGTACTGTGCGCCCAAGAACTCCGCCGCCTCGATACAGCGGAGAATGGCGTCCTCCTCCCGCTTCTGGACGGCCTTATCCAGGTCGTTGAAGCGGGAATTGTAGGGCGTCAGGGCGATGATCTTCACGCCCAGCTTTTCGGCGGTGTCCTTGATCTCCTGGAGCAGACCCTGGGGGCAGTCCACAGGGATGCCGCTGCGGTAATCGTCCTGGACCACAATCTCCGCGCCGTCCAGGCCGATGTCGTGGAACAGGGCCACCGCCTCCAGAACGGTGTACTCCGGCGTGCCCATGGTGTGACCGGCAATTTGAAACATAGGATTCCTTCCTCCTTTACTCCATGCCGGGCAGTCCGGCGCTGAGCAGGACGCGGTTCAGCAGCTCGTGGGTCTTATAGGCGTCCTGCGGGTTAGTGAGCGGCATGGTGCCATTACGGATACAGTCGAAGAAGTGGCGGATGGCATAGCTGAATCCCAGCTTATCCTCGGACTTGGCCCAGCCCATGGCCAGAGGTGTCAGCTCCGTGGTATGGCGCTGCTGGTTATCCACAACGGTGAGGCTTTCGGGCATGTGAATCAGCACCGTCTTATTTCCGCCGTGCATTTCAATACTCTCCTCCCACTGTCCGGCGCTGCGGTCGGCAATCAGCAGGCCAGAGGAGCCGCTTTCAAACTCGATCTGGGCGGTGGTAAAGGTTTCATAGTCCCGGTCCTGGTACTTGGAGAGGGCCTTGACGCCCTTGGCCTCGCCGCAGTAGTAGCGCATGAGGTCGATCATGTGGACCGCGTTTTCCAGGGTGGCGTGGTACTCCGTCTGAGGGCGGTTTTTCTGGGCAATGATGACGTCGGGCATTCCGCCGTTCCATGCCTCCTTCGCCGCCGTTACCACCGGAGCGTACCGCCGGTTAAAGCCGATCATCAGCTTCCGCCCGGTCTTTTCGGACAGCTCCGCGATCTTCCCGCAGTCCCGCAGGGTGGTGGCCATGGGCTTTTCGCAGAAGGTGTCCACCCCGTGGTTCAGCAGGAACGTCACCTGTTCAGCGTGGACCTGCTTGGGGGTCAGGACGAAGGCGCAGTCCAGTCCCAGGTCCACCAGCTTCTCGATGGAATCCACTGCCTGCTGAGCGCCGAAGCTCCTGGCGGCCCGGACGGCGTTTTCGTAATTCTTCGCCATAACGCCCACGAACTCGATGTCCTCGGTCTGGGCCAGCACCGGCAGGTAGTTGTTCTTGGCGACATAGCCGGTTCCGATAACACCGACACGCAGTTTCTTAGACATGGATGCCTTCCTCCTTTGCGTAATCTTCCCATACTCGTTTCAGCACATCATGTTCGCTGTCATTCAGAGGACGAAGAGGAGCACGGCACACGTCGGTCTTGATGACGCCCCGGAGCTTCAGCAGGGTCTTGAGGGCGGGGATGCCGGGGATGTCCGCCAGCTCCCGGTCGGTTTTGACAATCTGCCGCTGGGTCTCCATGGCTCCGGCAAAATCACCCTCGTTGTACTGCCGGTAGAGGCGGGTGAAGCGCTCGTTGAAAATCGCGCCGGGCCCCGTCACCGTTCCCACGCCGCCCAGGGTCAGGCACTGGAGAAACAGGCTGTCGCAGCCAATCAGCAGGTCGGGGCGGCGGTCCGGCCGCTCCAGGTAGTCCTCCGCCCGCATAAGGTCGGGCTTGGAGAACTTGATGCCCTTGATGTTGGGGAAGGCGCTGAGCAGGCGGCCCAGCAGGGCAGGGGACACGTCGTTGCCGGTGCAGCCGGGGATGTTGTAGATGTAGACAGGGAAGTCTTTGGGCAGGGGGGCGATAACGGCCTGATAGTACTGAAACAGGGCCTCGTCGTCCACGGTGAAGAAGGCGGGGGTCATGATGCCAATGCCGTCCGCCCCGATTTTGACGGCGTGCTGGGCATGGGAGGCAGTCTCGGCAGTGCTCATGGAGCCGCACTGGATGAACACGGGGGTCCTGCCCTGGCTGGCTTTCACCGTGATCTCGGCCACCCGCTCCCGCTCCGCCTGGGTCAGGAGGAGACTCTCGCCGTTGGTCCCGTTGGGATAGATGCAGTGGACGCCCGCCTTGCACAGGAAGTCCGTAAAGCTGGCGACGCCCTGCTCATCCAGGGTCCCGTCCTCGTTCATAGGGGTGATGGCGGCAACCACAAGGCCCCGCATACGTTTTTCTTCCATGTTAAAATCCTCCAATTCTTCTTAAACAGCGTAACCCATCGCAGTGGGAAGCCAGGTGACGGTAAAGGGCACATAGGTCACCAGCAAAAGTACGGTGATCTCCGCCACCAGATAGGGAACCATGCCTTTCACACCTCGTTCCACGGGAACGCCTGCCACCTTGCTGGCGATGAACAGGCAGGCGCCCAGAGGCGGCGTGCCGCAGCCGATGATGAGGTTCAGGACCATGATGATGCCGAAGTGTACGGTGCTGATGCCCAGGGTCGCCGCAATGGGGGCCAGGATGGGCGCCAGCAGGATCACCGCCGCGCTGCCGTCCATGAACATACCCATGACCAGCAGGATAATGTTGATAATCAGCAGGAACACATACTTGTTCTGGGTCAGGGAGAGGATCATCTCCGCCACGATGGTGGACATCTGCAGGGCCGTGAGGGCGTAGCTGAAAATCTTGGCGCAGCAGATGATGAGCAGGACCGTGGCCGACATGGTGGCGCTCTTGAGGAGCATGGGATAGATGTCCTTGAGTTTGATGGTCTTGGAGATGAACAATCCCACAATCAGGCTGTAGGCTACAGCGGCAGCGCCGGCCTCGGTGGCAGTGAACACGCCGCCCATGATGCCGCCGAAGATGATGAGAGGCATTCCCAGGGGGAGGAGGCCGTCCTTGATGATCTTCATGCGTTGTTCATGCGTATAACTGCCGGTGCGGCGGGGGAAGTGATGCTTCCGGTCCCGAATGGCCACAGTGACCATCAGGCCGCCGCCAATCAGCAGGCCGGGGATGAATCCGCCCATGAACAGTGCGCCGATGGAGCAGCCCACGGCCACACCGTAGACCACCATCATGATGGAGGGCGGGATGATGGGCCCGCAGGTGGAGGAGGACGCGGTGACGCCGATGGCCTCCTCGGGGGTATAACCCTCGTCGATCATGGCGGGGATCAGCAGTCCGCCGATGCTGGCGGTGTCCGCCTGGGCGGAGCCGGTGATACCGCCGAAGAACATACTGGAAACGATGTTGGCCTGGGCAAGGCTGGCGGGGAATTTGCCGATAAGCAGCAGAGCGAAGTCCACCAGCTTTTTCGTGATGCCGCCCTTGTTCATCATTTCTCCAGCAAATATGTAGAAGGGGATTGCAAGAAGGGTAATCTGGGTCGCTCCGTTATAAACGGAGGAGGGGACGACAATCCACGAGAGAGGTGTTCCTTTCGTAATGGTCAGCACCACCAGGCTGACGGTGCCGATGAGGCCCAGGCTGGCGTAGACAGGGACGCCGAGGATGATGAAGATAAACGCCCCAGCCACCAGCAGCAGAATCAGTGTTCCGGTACTCATACGGACTCTCCCTCCTCCTTATAATTTTCCGGGTCGTAAATGTCGATAACATCTCTTGTGATGCGATATTTGATGGTTTTGATAAATTCGTATACCATCAGTGCTCCGCCGATAGCAAGAGGGGCGTAGCAAAGCGCCTTCGGGATTCTAAGGTAAGTGGTTTTCAGGTTGCCGGTGGATTGAATGAAGGAAACGCTGGCCACCGTCAGCACAACCAGGAACGCGAGAGAAGCGAAGGTCGTAATGACCCGCACGACAATCCGCAGCGGCTTGGGGAACGAGTCTGACGTTCCGGTCAGTTCAGTGTGCTCATTGAAGCGGATGGCTCGGGCGCCGCCGAACATGACCACTATGACGACGAGATTCGTAATGACCTCGTCGCTCCACACGATTCCGCTCCGCAAGGCATAGCGGAAAAAGACGTGGAGCGCTTCAATGACCAGGATAATCGCCATGGGCACCGTGCAGCAGATGTTTTCGACCATTTCAACCGCGCGGTCGAAGATTTCGAAGCCCCTTTTCATGTCTGCCTCCTTAGATTTCAGATTTTTGTATGTAATCATTTACATACATTCCAAAAAGTGTTTCGCCCTCCTTTGCCGAACCATATGAATAATTTGCAGAATTGTCGGAAAATTTTTGGCTATTTGCGATAAATATTCTGTCTGGCTCCCATGAATTTTTAATGTAATCAATTACATATATTATGATATAGAAGCCAAACTGAAAAGTCAATTATAAATGCTTACAAGTATTTCTTGCGTTTATTGTGCGCTTTGACGGTAATAATTTCCGCTGTCAGAAATATTTCAAAAAAAGGACCCGGGGGGATTGAAAAATCAAGCGCTTGGTGGTATAGTCAACGCAGTTAAAAAGGAGATGCAGCTCCTTTTCAACCGGCGGACCCTGGGTCCGTTGCTGCGCGGAGCGCAGTTGCGTTTCCTTAGGAAGCCATGCGCTGGGTTCGTTGAAAAGAATCCCACGGGATTCTTTTCAACTGCGCTGGCTATAAAGTGATGTAAATGATTACAGGAGGCGGAGCAGATGGCGACGATTCAAGATGTAGCAAAAACAGCAGGCGTATCCACGGCCACCGTGTCCCGCATTCTCAATAACAGCCCAAACGTCCTGCCCGAGACGAGGGAACGGGTCATGGCAGTCATCGAGGAGATGAACTACAACCCCAACCGCCTCGCCCAGCAGTTTCGCACCCAGCAGACCAGGAACGTCCTTGTGCTGGTGCCAGAACTGGAGAATACCTTTTATCATGAGATCATCTCGGGGATTGAGGGCGCGGCGGAGACCAAGGGTTACTATGTCCTGATTGCGGAGATTCACAACAGCCGCAGGCTGGAGGAGCATTTCTTCGAGCGCTTGAAGCAAAAGCAGGTGGACGGCATTATCACCTTTTCCGCAAGGCTTTCCCCGGACCGGCTGGAGGCTGTCGCAAAGCAGTTCCCAGTAGTAGTAGCCTGCCGCTATTATGAGGGAATGCGCCTTCCTAACGTGACCATCGACAACGAAAAAGCCTCTCGGGATATTACGAATTATCTGCTGAATCTGGGTCACCGCCAGATCTGCTGTCTGGCTGGAAACACGGATATCCTGCTCTATCAGGACCGGCTGAACGGATATCTGAAAGCCTTAAAGGAACGGGAAATCAAGGTTCCGCCCCGCTTGCTCTGTTCGGGGCCAGCCAGCATTCAGGGCGGCTATGACGCCATTGAGCGGCTTATAAACGCGGGCGAGAGGTTTACTGCGGTTGTGGCCTGTGGGGACACGCTGGCGGTGGGGGCTATTAAGGCCCTGCGGGATCTTGGACTTCAGGTCCCGTCGGATGTTGCCGTGACGGGCTTTGATGATATTGAACTCTCCGCCTTGTACAGTCCTTCCCTGACTACGGTGCGGCAACCAAAAAAGCTAATTGGCAGCCGGGCCATGGAAAAGCTGATCGACCTGATGGAGGGCAACCGCCTTGCCAACCGGCAGGACGTTCTGAGCTATGAGCTGGTGATTCGGGAAAGCACTGGCGATTTTATCGGGCAAAGGCAATAAACCAGGATAGGCCTCAGAAAAGGGGCCCATTCTTTTATATAGATATGTAATCAATTACACGCGGGAATTATGCCACAAACGCACAGAATAAAGTGAGGGGTAACTATGATTTTTGACAGTCTGGCACATATAGAAACCTACCGGCAAATCCATCCCCGGATTTATCAGGGACTGAAGCTGCTGGAATCCGATTTTTCGGGCATGGCGGATGGCCGCTACGCCGTGGAGGGGGACAACCTGTTCTACATGCTCCAAAGCTACGAGACCAAGCCGGATAATCCCTTCCCGGAGGCGCACAGAGCATACGTGGACATTCAGTGTGTACTGGACGGCGCGGAGGCCATCGGCGTCGGGGCTTTGGAGGAGCTGTCCGAGGTGGAGTCTTATCCTCAAAAGGATCTGACTCTCTATCAGGGCCCGCTGAGCCGGATTGCCCTGACGCCGGGGAAGTTTGTCGTCCTGTGGCCCCAGGACGCCCACGCGGCGGGAATCGCTCTTGGAAAGCCAGGCCCATGCCATAAATGCGTTGTAAAAGTGCGAATCGATTAACAGACGGAGGGTAAAATGAATTATCAAAAAATCAGTGTGGCTCTGGTCGGCGCCGGCTGGGCTGGAGAAATGCACGCGAAAGCCTATGAGCATGTCTATGGCGTCAACGTGGAACGAAAAGTAGTCTGCGCACTGGAGCCTACGCTCCCCGAGTTTGCTGTGCGCCATCATTTTCAGGGCTATACAGACAATTTTGACAACGTGCTGAAAGACCCGGAGATTGATGTGGTGGATATTGTGACTCCTCCGAACCTGCATAAATCCATGATTATCGCGGTTCTGCGGGCGGGAAAGCACGTAATCTGCGAAAAGCCTCTGACTGGCTACTTTGGTATGCCAGGGGACCCGGAACGGGTGGGAGATGTGCCGAAGAACAAGATGCTGCGTCAAATCCAGAAGGATATCGTGGAGATCGAGGCGGCGCTTTCGGAAAGCGGAAAACAATTCTTTTATGCAGAGAACTGGCTGTACGCGCCAGCTTTTGTCCGCGCATGCCAGTTGATTCTGAAAAAAGGAACCACCGTCCTGCAAATGCGAGGGATCGCCGGGCACAAGGGCTCCCATGCTGGCTATGTACGCTATTGGAACAAAAGCGGCGGTGGTACAGTAACCCGTAATCTGATTCATCCAGTAAGCGCCGCACTTTACCTGAAACGGCTTGAAATGAATGCAAAAGGATTACCCTACGGAGTCTCATCGGTTTACTGCGATTGCTCGATGGTCACTGAGCGTATTGAGAAGCGCCATATTGCGGCTTCTCCTGTAGATGTGGAAGACTTTTCGCATATTGTTCTCACCTTTGCAGACGGCACAAAGGCGACACTAACCGCAGCTGACCTCTATCTCGGTCAGGCTATAAACGCCTTTGAAATCTACGGAAACGACGCTGTATTTCGGTGTAACTATACACCTAATGATTTATTGGACACTTATTTCTCTGACGGAAAAGGAATTGAGGACGAACTGATTGCAGAAAAAAGCGACCACAATCTGGGACGCCAGCACGCTCTTGTGGCGGATGAGATTGTGCGTGGTTATTATGGTGAAATGCAGGACTTTGTAGAATGTATTCGAGAGAACAAGGAACCAATCAGCGGCTTTAAACTGGCAAAAGAGGCCATGGAGATCGTTTCTCTTGCCTATTGCTCGGCGGAGCAAGGAAAGCGTATTGACCTTTAGGCGATTTTTCAAGACATTTTGCTATTTTATGAGCAGATGCCTGCCAGCGAATTCATTTGCTGGGTCTCGGCTAGCCAAGGAAGTGTAATACTGGAGCTGTTGACAAAGTCCCCCAAAAGCGCTCAAAATATGGTATAATTAATTCAGATACACTCCCCCCCTGGCCCATTGGGTGCTGGAGGAACAGGGGATCGCGTTTTGTCCATCCCCAATCTGCCCATGACCGTACGAATGTGGCGCTGAAACGGGACGCGTTTTCCTATGACGCCGGACAGGACGCCTGCATCTGCCCCGCCGGGAAACAACTGCGGCTGAATACGCTGCACCGCGGTGCCAGGGGCTGTACTGGCTCTGCCAGGTGAATAAACAGGATTGCCAAAGCTGTCTGCTGCGGGAAAAGTGTTTGAGTGAGAATGGCAGACGGGGCGCCAGAAAATTAGAGCACAGCTATTTCGCGCCCCAACGACAGCGGCATTTGACGCACAGATATGAGAAGAAAGCTCGCTATTTCCGTGCTATCCTTGTTTGGTTGCTTCAGTGTACAAAGGATTACAATAAAAATGGACTGCCAACCTACAACTTCTACCGCTCTTCCAAAGAGCGGTATTTCATTTTTCTGAAATGTAAT
>JAAWLO010000068.1 GCA_022797935.1 Oscillibacter sp.
GCCCGCGCATGACTTCATAGGAAACGCAACTGCGCTCCGCGCAGCGGCGGACCCCTGGTCCGCCGGTTGAAAAGGAGTGGGTACTCCTTTTCAACTGCGTTGACTATAGACTTTCGGAATCCGCTCCTTCAGCAGGGAGGTCACCTCGCAGGCATGGCCGCCGTAGAGCGCTGCGTAGTCCTGCACGGAGGGGACGCCCTCTCCATAGCCAAACACCGTGACGGTATCGCCCAGCGCCGCCTCGGGGATGTCCGTAAGGTCAATGACTGCAAAGCTCATGGAGAGTTTGCCCAAAACATCCGCCTCCCTGCCCCGGACGGACATTTTGGCTCCGGTGGTGAGAGAGCGGCTCAGCCCGTCGCCGTATCCAATGCCCGCAATGCCAATGGTCATGTCTCTGGGGGCGGTATAGGTCATCCGGTAGCCAATGCTGGAGCCCTTGGGCACCTGTTTGATTTGCAGGAGGGAGGTCTTGAGCTGGACGGCACAGCGGACTCCCAGAGCCTCATAACCCGGCTGAAGCCCCAGAAGGGCGGAGGTGAGCCGGACGTAATCCATCTGGTACTCCGGATGCGCCAGAAGCGGCAGGCTGCTCTCGCAGTGCGCTTTTAGAGAGAAGCCCCGCTGGGCCAGGCGGCGGGTGAGCTGCCTGAAGAGTTCCAGCTGCCGCAGGCTGAGGTAGTCGTAAGCGGGGTCCATCATGCCGGAGATGTGGGTCGTGAGACCCTCGTTGGTCAGGCCGGGCAGCGCCAGAATGGCTTCGATTTCCGCCAGAGCTTCTTCCTCCCGGCCAAGGACCGGGACGCCCAGGCGGTTCAGGCCGGCGTCCACTTTGATGTGGGTGCGGAGGCGGCCGCCCGCCCGGCGGGCCTCTTCGTCCATGAGCCGTCCGTGCTCCAGGTCTACCACAGGGACAATGACGTTGTGTTCCATAGCTGCGGATGTACAGGCCGGGTCAATGGGCCCCAGGAGAAGAATGGGGGCGCGGATACCGGCCTGCCGCAGTTCCAGGGCCTCGGTCAGGCCGGCGGTGGAGAGGAGGGGGCAGCCCAGCCGTTCCAGCTCCCGGGCAATGGGGATGGCCCCCAGCCCGTAACCGTTATGTTTCACAACGCCCACCGGCGTGCATCCGGGCTGGAGCAGATGGTGGATCATGGTCCAATTTTTGCGCAGAATCGAGAGGTCGATCTCCAGCCAGCAGCGAGTTCCCATCATCCTGAAATTCCTCCTTTCCGGTTCAGTCCGCGTCCAACGCTTCGGAGGCGGGAACCGCGCTGGCGCTTGTGCTTTCCGCCAACTTCATTTCCAGATAACCGTTGTAGATATTCATGAAATACAGCACCGTGTCCAGTGTGGCCGGGTCCAGCGTGTTGAAAAACTCCTGGTCCCGGTTTTCCCATTTTTGATGACGGACCCGGTGCTTTTTGAAAACCTCTTTTCCGTAGGGCGTGAGGCGGTAATAAATCTCCTTTTGATTCTCGGGCAGCTGATAGGAGTCGGCAACGCCCTTGGAGAGAAGCTTGCGCAGAATTTTGGAGACGGCGCTGCGGGTCATCTTCATCTCTGTGGAGACGCGGGAGGCGTTGGGGCGGCGCATGTGGCCAATGCAGTCAATGCAGTTGAGCTCGGAGTTTGTGTAGCCGCTGAGAATCTCCTGGGAATGAAGCTTGGAGAGCACATCCGCCGCGTTTGCGTATCGCTGAAACTGAGCGATGAGCAGTTCGCCTTTTGTCATGACAGGCCTCCTGACAAGTAATATAGTCAACGCGGTTGAAAAGGCGTACCCACCCCTTTTCAACCGGCGGACCAAGGGTCCGCCGCTGCGCGGAGCGCATTTGCGTTTCCTAGGCAGCCAGGCGCAGATAGCCGCTTTACGGCTTGAACCGCCGCCAAGGCGGCGGTTCGTTGAAATGAAACCATGGGATTCTTTTCAACTGCGCTGGCTATAATCGATACTTCATTTTACCAGCTGTTTCTTCTTTTGTCCATAAAAACGGCGGACTTCAGGGGAGATAATTTCGAAACAGATTCGTCTCGGAGAAATAATATAGGATACAAAAATTGAAGCTGAAATAAGGGTGAAAAAGATTCTTGTCCAAAATTTCCCGATATATTTGGCGATATTGACAATAATATTGTAAGATATATCTAAATATTGTGCGGGTATTTTTCGATATCCTAAAATTAGAATATCGAATATTGAGTCCTAAGACTCTAAAATTGTTGACATAGGACTCAATCTGGTGTATTATTCAGCTATATCCATGGATACGCCGCATACCGAATACCCTGTTGATCAGTCATGCGATTTCGGAAAGGAGTTGCCATCATGCCAAAAACCCCGCTGACAGCAAAATTTATCCGTCTCCCGGTAGAAGGGGGGCGGCTGCCCGTAGCGCCCGCCTTTGACGATTTTCTGGATATCCGTAAAATGGCTGTTTTGGAATTGGGAATGCAGAAGGGAAATCTGACTCCGGAGTATTTCCTGGAGGAAGACAGCCGCCGGCTGATTCGTCAGGTAAACCGCTTCCACCGTGTCTGCCGGAAGGTTGGAATTCCCATTCTTCACGTTGGATGCGCCTATCGCCCCGGCGGACTGGATTTGCGGAGAGCCGCGCATGTTCGCATTACGCCTCTGTCCGGGAAAAAGCCCTTTCCCAATGTGGCCCTGGAGGAGGGGAGCCCCCTCTGCGCCTTCGCGACCGAGGTGGAGAAGACCGATTATCAGCTCCTGTCCGCCAAGCGGCACAACGCCTTTGAGGGCTCCGATTTGGAATTCCTGCTGAAGGTGCTGGACCGGAACATTCTTCTGCTGGTCGGGGCGGGCCTGGACTGCCTGGGTATGGGCACAGGCTTCTGCGGCATGTGCAAGGACTTCAAGTGCATTTTGGCGGAGGATCTGTTTCTGCCCTATTTTGAAGACCTGGGGGAGGAATGCGCAAAGGCGGCCACGCTGTTTATCGGTCTGGTCGTGAAGGGGGACGAGCTGGCCGCAGAACTGCAGGCCCAGGGAAAGGAGCGGTAACGGAGATGAAAATCAATATCAACGGTCAGATGGTTCCCCTGCCGGAGGGCTTTGACGATTATCTGGACTGGCGGCGGACTGCCGTTGTGGAACTGGACATGCACGGCGGCCATCTGGACCCGGAGCCGGACTGTCCCGCGCCCAGCCCCCGCGGACGGGAGATCATTGCCCAGGTAAACCGGTTCAACCAAGCCTGCCGGGATTTGGGTGTGCCGGTGATTCATGTGGTGAACACCTATCGGACAGGGGATTTCGAGGGCGTGGAATCCGGCTGGAGGCGCATGACCGAGGGCCATTATTCCATGCTGCCGGAGCATCCCCCGACGAAATACTATGGCAATCTGGGCCTGGAGAATACCAAGTGGAGCGCCCTGGCCGTGGAGAACCCGCCCGGCGACCTGGTGGTGAACACCAAGAAGCGGGTGACGGCCTTCGAGACCACGGACCTGGACCTAGTGATGCGGAGCTTGGGGAAAGACGTCCTGGTCATCACGGGCATCATGACCAACTGCTGTGACCTGTGTTCCGCCTACTACGCGGGAAGCAAGGATTACAAGGTCATTCTCTGCCTGGACATGACCCGGGGGTCCAGCCCCGCCGACGAGGCGGCCGCCGGGCTGATGGTCTCCCGGTTCATTGGCCTGAACACCCATTCTGAGGAGCTGCTTCGGGAGTGGCGCCGGCGGAAGGGCGCTGGGGAGGGGAACGTATGAAGATTACCGGCCTGAAAACCCAGTGGCTGAAGGTCCCCTACGAGAAGCCCATTGCACCCACCTGGTACCCCGGCCGGAGGGAGACCCACCAGCACATCTTATTGGTCCGGGTGTCGACGGACGAGGGGCTGGAGGGATATGGCTGCGGCGAATTCCCCTTCGGGCTGACGCCCACCTATATGCAGTTCCTGCAGGACATGGTAGCGCCCTGGCTGATCGGTCAGGACCCCATGATGATCGAAAAGCTGGCCTGCCGCATGAAGGGTGACAGCCGCCTGGGTCCCCGGCCCTGGATTGTGGAAAATGCCCTGTGGGACCTGATGGGCAAGATCTGCGGCCAGCCCACCTATAAGGTCATGGGAGCCTACCGGGACAAGATCCCCGCTTATGCCGCCCTGTGCGAGCTCCGCAGTGACGGGGAGCGCCGGGAGGACGTTCTCCGGCTGCTGGAGGAGGGCTTCCGGGCGGTGAAGCTGCGGCTGTTCATGCCCACGATACGGGAGGATATCCATTTGGTGGAGAATGTCCGCCGGGCCGCCGGTGACAAGATGACCATCATCTGCGACGCCAACCAGGGCCCGGTCCGGGACCGGAATTTTGAGGGACGGAGTCCCTTCTGGACCTATCAGCGGGCGCTGGAGACGGCGAAGGCCCTCCGGGACCTGGACGTGCTGTGGCTGGAGGAACCGCTGGACCACTATGACCTTTACAGCATCCGCCGCCTGACGGAAAACACGGATATTGCCATTGCCGGCGGAGAGATCATGAACGGCATCCAGGACCTGACCGCCCTGATTGACAACGGCTGCTACGATATCTACATGCCCAATATCACCCTCTGCTGCGGCATCAGCCAGGTACGCAAAATCGCGGCTATGGCGGAGCGGCGGGGGAACAAGCTCTGCAACCTGCACGGCTGGGTTCCCGGCACCGGCGTGGCGGCGGCCCTGGCAACGATTTGTTCCTATCCGAACGCCACCTGGCTGGAATATCCCCACGACCCGCCTGCCATCGGGCCGGACAGCTTCCAGGGAATTCTCCGCCAGCCCCTGCGCCTTTGCAAAGAGGACGGCTGCCTCCATGCCCCGGACAAGCCGGGCTTTGGCGTGGAGCTGGACGAGGAGAAGGTACAGGCGTTTACCGTTTTGGAAAAATAGATTCCGTATGGGGAAAATGAAACTTGAGAGGATGTGTTGTTCCATGACGAAGACTCCAAGCGAAAAGCGGAAGGCAACCGTGCCCTTCTCTGCCGCTGCGCTGCTGACCCTTGTGGCGTTTATCGCGGTGATGCTCAGCGTGGTCAAGGCCCCGATTGTGGTGGTCATGATGTTTTCCTGGCTGGTGATGATTCCCTTTGCCATGTACCTGGGCTACAACTTGGACGAAATGGAAACGTCCGCCCTGGACCTCATCCGTCCCGCAGCAGGCGTGATGGCTTTGATGATTGCCGTGGGCGGCATGGTGTCCATCTGGCTCTCCGCCGGTACCGTTCCCTCCATGATTTATTGGGGACTGAAAATCATCTCCCCGGGGGCTTTTCTGCTGGTGGCCTTTCTCATCACCTCCGTGGTGGCCCTGCCTACGGGAACCTCCTGGGGCACCGTGGCCACGGTGGGCGTCGCCATGATGGGCGTGGGCCTGGGTCTGGGCCTGCCGGCCGGTATTGTGGCCGGGGCTATTATCTCCGGCGCTTATTTCGGCAACGGATTTTCCCCGGTGTCCGACGCGCCGCTGATGATCTCCTCAGTCATCAACGTGAAAATCTGGGACCATGTCCGTTTCCTCAGCCACACCAGCGGCATTGCCTGGGTGCTGTCCGCCCTGCTGTACGGCGTCATTGGCCTGCGCTACTCCGGCGCGGCGGTGGACCTGGCGGGCATCCGGGAGATTATGGACACGCTGGATTCCCTGTTCCAGATCAGCGTCGTGACCCTGATTCCCATGGTGGTGGTGCTGGGGATGATGATCGCCAAATTCTCCGCCTTCTGGTCCATTCTGGTGGGCAGCGTGGTGGGCGTGCTGGTGTCCGTTTTTTACCAGGGCTTCGGACTGACGGAGGTTTTCACGTATATCAACAAGGGCTTTTCCCTGGAGTGCGAAAACGCCCTCGTTACCTCCCTGCTGAACCGCGGAGGATTCGCCAGCATGTATGAGCTGGTGGCGATTATCATAGGCTCCCTGGGCGTGGGCGGCATCCTGAAGGGCACCGGTATGCTGGATGTGCTGATTTCCTCCCTGAGCAAGTCGGTGAAGACCATCCGCAGCCTGACCGTGACCACGGTGATTGCCAGTGTGATTACCACGTCCATGGTGGGAACCTATTACTTCTGCATGACCTTTGTAGGCACGCTGATGCCGCCGCTGTACAAAAAGGCCGGTTACAAGCCGGAAAATCCCGGCCGCATCATCAATGACATAGCCAATTGTCTGGTGGTCTTTCTCCCCTGGAATGCCGGGGCGCTGTACATGTCCGCGCAGCTGGGGGTTCCCATTCGGGAGTTTGTGCCCTACATCTTCTTCAACATCATTCTGTTTGCGGTGAACATTCTCTTCGGTTTCTTCGGCATTGACGCCAAGAAGTACACACCGGAGGAGATGGAGCAGTTTGCCGGAGAAGAGGCGGCCGCAGAGAGCGGCGTATGAAACAAGGCCCCGCTGGGGGAGAACTGCCTGGGGAAGCCCGGGCAGTTCCCCTGCGGAAGGGCGGAAGAAAGATGAGGTTTGATATGGCAATTTGTTCATTTGTATTAAACGGCGTCCCTGTCACGGCAGAGACCTGCGGAGGCAGGACGCTTCTGCACTATCTCCGGGGCGTGGCCTGCCTGAAGGGGACGAAGGAGGGCTGTTCCACCGGTCATTGCGGAGCCTGCACGGTACTGGTGGACGGAGAGGCGGCGCGGGCCTGCGTCACCCGCCTGGACCGGCTGGAGGGAAAGTCCGTGCTCACCATTGAGGGAATACAGGGTCCCCACGGGGAACTCCATCCCATTCAGCAGGCGTTTTTGGATATGGGGGCGGTTCAGTGCGGCTTCTGCACCCCCGGCATGGTGATGGCCGCGAAGGCGCTGCTGGATAAAAATCCGGACCCCTCCCAAGAGGAAATCTGCGCCGCGCTCCAAAACAACTACTGCCGCTGCACCGGCTACGTGAAGATCATCCAGGCGGTCCGGCTGGCGGCGGCGCGGCTTCGAGGCGAGAACCCGCTTCTGGAAGAGGTTCAAACCTTGGAGCGCATTGCGCTGCTGAAGGACAGCCGTCCGGAGACGGTATCTCTGACGGGCCGCCACGTTGGCCGCGGCGCTCCGGACGCGGACGGCGCCGCCAAAGTAACCGGCACGCTGCCCTTTACCTGCGACCAGGCGGACGGGGATACCTGGTACGGCGCTTTCACCTGGTCCCGGCATCCCCGGGCGCGAATCCGCTCCATAGACTGCGCCCGGGCCGGGGCGGCGGAGGGCGTTCTGCGGGTGCTGACGCATCGGGATGTGCCGGGGGAAAACCGCTTTGGCTGTTTCAATCCGGAACAGCCGGTGCTGTGCGAAACAGAAGTGAACTTTCTGGGGGACATGGTTGCCCTGGTGGTGGCGGACACGGAGGAACACGCCCGCCGCGCCGCCGCACTGGTGGAGGTGGCGTATGAACCGCTGCCGGGGGTGTTTGAGATCGGGGACAGCTATGCGCTGGGCGGAGAGCGGATCATCCGGACCATTGCCTTTTCCTCCGGAGACCTGGAGGCGGAACAGGCCGCGCCGGGCCTTGACACGGTGGAGGCGGACTATTATTTCGAGCGGCAGGAGCACGCCTGTCTGGAACCGGAATGCGCCCTGGGCCGTTATGACCCGGAGACCGGCGGCGTCTGGCTGACCAGCTGCACCCAGTCCCCCTTTGAGATTCAGCGGATGCTGCTTCCCATTCTGGGACTTCCCGCAGAAAAGGTCCGGGTGACGGCGGCCCCCCTGGGCGGCGGATTTGGCAGCAAATGCGATTCCACCATCGAGGCCGGGGCGGCGCTGGCGGCGTGGGTGACCGGGAAGACGGTACAGATTACCCTTAAACGCCGGGAATCCCTGCTGCTGTCCACAAAACGGCACCGCTATGAAAATCACTACCGGCTGGCGTTTGACAAAGAGGGGCGTTTCCGCTGGCTGGACTGCCGGATTGCGTCCGACGCCGGGCCCTATAAAGGACTCAGTCCCGGCGTTCTGGAGCAGGGCTGTATTTTCGCGGCGGGGCCTTACCGGATTGGCGCGGCACGGGTGCGGGCGCATACGGTGCGGACCAACACCGTTCAGGGCGGGGCGTTCCGGGGCTTCGGCATCAACCAGAGCGCCAACTGTATGGAGACGCTGATTGACCGGGCGGCGGAGGCGCTGGGGATGGACCCCTTTGAAATCCGCATCCGGAACGCCCTGCGTCCCGGGGACCGCACCATGACCGGCGAGGTGGTGCGGGAGAGCGTGGGGATTCTGCGGACGCTGGAGGCCTGCCGGGAGCGGTCCGCGCCCATCATTGCCCGCTACCGCAGGCTGTACGCGGAGGCGGAGCCCCATTTGGCCCTGGGGGTTGGGGTGGCCAGCGGGTTCAAGAATGTAGGCGTGGGCAAGGGCAGTCCGGATGACGGCGGCTGTGTGCTGACCAAGCAGGCGGACGGAACCTATCACATGGCCCTCTCCGGCATTGACATGGGGCAGGGATTCCGCACGGCCATGGTGCAGATTGCGGCGGAGACCCTGGACGAGGACGAGGCGAATTTTACGCTGCTGAACGGGGACACCGCCGGGACCCTGCCGCACCGGCAGGCGGTCAGCGAGCGGCAGACGCTGGACACCGGCCGGGCGGTTTACGAAGCGGCAAAGAAGATGCGGGAGGAACTGGAGGCCAACCCCTGGAAGCCGGGGGAGGTGCGCAGGACGGTTCACGAGCACATCTCGCCCAGAACCTACGGCATTGACGGTCAGGAGGAAGCCGCCCGAAACGGGGACCCCTACCAGAATTACCGGGGCTACGCCTTTCTCACCCAATGCGTGATTCTGGAGGTGAACCGGAATACCGGCGGCGTGCGGGTGCTTCATGTCATCTCCGCCAACGATACCGGGCGGGCCATCAATCCCCAGGTGATTGCCGGGCAGATCGAGGGGAGCTTCTCCATGGGAATGGGCTACGCCCTGTCCGAGGGCTTCCGTGTCACCAACGGCCGGCCGGAGCCGAAGCACTTCGGCCAGCTGGGGCTTCCCCGGGCGGGGGATACGCCTTCCTTTGATCTGCTTCTGATTGAGGACCCCCATACGGAGGGACCCTATGGCGCAAAGGGAATTTCCGAGGTTGCCACCGTGCCGGCCGCACCGGCGATTATCAACGCGCTGTACGACGCCATAGGCGTGCGGTTTACCAGAACGCCCATTACACCGGATGTGGTGCGCGCGGCCTTGGGAAAACTGTGAGGTACAAAAGCGGGGAAGCGGGCCGCCGGAGAGGCAGAAGCGGTATCCGGCGGCCTGCCGGTATGCCGTTCGTATCGGGTAACAGAAGACATCCGGCGGAAGCGGCGCCGCCGGAGATGAAAAAACCGGCCTGGTTTCCCGGGCCGGTTTCGTAATTTCTGGAATTTCCGGACGCTTACGGATGCAAATACCGCTTCAGCGTGGCCCGCACCGCGCCGGGGCCTGCCAGCAGTTCCCGGACCATTCCCTCGATTTTCTCCGCCAGGCCCAGCGCCGCCAGGTCGGAACCGAAGATGACGGGATTGGAGAGAATGTCCCGCAGCTTTCCGTCCAGGCTTTCGGGATGGCCCAGGGTCACGCCGGACAGCTTCGCCTGGAGCTCCGGCAGCATGGGGTCGCTGCTGCATTCGAAGGGCTCTCCCGCATCATTTACCCCCAGCAGGTAGCGCATCCATCCCGCTATGGCCAGGGGAATGAAGGTCAGGGACCGGGGGTCCAGGCCGGGCCGCTCCGCGTAGGCCTTGATGGTCTCGCCAAAGCGGATGGAGACCTTCTGACTGGTGTCCAGGGCAATGCGCTGCGGCGTATCCGGCAGGAAGGGGTTGGGGAAACGCTGGTCTATGACCTCCCGGATGAAGTCTGCGGGCTTGATGATGCCGGGGTCCGTCACCACCGGCATTCCCTCCGTGCAGCCGATTTTCTCGATCAGGGCCTTCAGCTCCGGGTCCTTCATCTCATCGGCAATGGAGCGGTAGCCCAGCAGGCAGCCATAGACAGCCAGGGTGGTGTGCAGGGGATTGAGGCAGGTGGTGACCTTCATCCGCTCCACCTTGTTTACCGTCTCCCGGTCCGTCATGAAGACGCCGGCCTTTTCCAGCGGCGGGCGGCCATTGGGGAACCGGTCCTCGATGACCAGATACTGCGGCTTTTCCGCGTTGACGAAGGCGGCGGTGTAGCCCTTCTTCCCGGTGATTTTTACGTTCATTCCCTCGAATCCGGCCGCCTGAAGGGCCTGTTCCACCTCGGGGGCGGGACGGGGGGTGATCTTGTCGATCATGGTCCAGGGGAAAGAGACCATCTCCTCGTTTTCCACCCAGGCGGCGAAGGCCCGGGAGACAAACCCCCGCTCCAGCCACTGTTCCGTCATGGTCACCACACTGGCGCGGATTTTCTCGCCGTTGCGGGAGCAGTTGTCGGTGCTGACAACGGCCATGGGCGTCCCTCCGGCCCGGAACCGCTCCAGCAGCAGGGCCGTCACCTTGCCGATGGCGGAGGCGCAGGCCTCGGGCCCGGCGGCGAAATCCTTTTCCGCCAGCGGGAGGAAGCGGCCGTCCAGGCCTGTGAGGGCGTAGCCCTTCTCCGTGATGGTGAACGTAATGAGCTGGAGGGAGGGACTGCGGAAAATGGCCTTCAGCTTCTCCCAGTCCTCCGGGTAAGCGGGGTCCGCCCGGAGCGCCCCGGCCACAGAGCCTACGACGGTTTTTTCCATCTTCCCGTCCGGCAGCAGGGTTACCAGCAGGCTCAGGTTGTCGTAAGGGGCGTAGGTGTTTTCGACAATCTCGTAGTCAAAGGTCTCGGCGGCATAGAGCCCGCCCTCCGCCAGACCCTGTTCGATGAGGGATTGCTGAAGCAGGGCGTGGAACGCCCGGAAAAGACTGCCCGCACCGAAGTGAACCCAGGTGGGGGCCTTCTCCGTGGCGGCGTGCATGGCCTTCCAGTCAAACTTGGGCAGGGTGACCCCTGCGGCCTCCCAGGCCTTCCGGTCCTGGATGCTCTCATAACTCAGTTTCATGATGCTGCCTCCTTGTTCCTGCCGGGGCGTCAGACGCCGAAGCGGAAAAAATCATGGGTGTTGCGGAAGCAAAGGCTGGACACCAGCTCCCGCAGGTAGGATTCGCTGTTGGGGTACTGGCCGCTCTCCACCCACTCGCCGAGAAGCTCGCACAGCACCCGCCGGAAATACTCATGCCGGGTGTAGCTGAGGAAGGAACGGGAGTCCGTCAGCATCCCCACAAACCGGCCCAGGACGCCGTTGCAGGCCAGACTGGTCAGCTGGGCCCGCATACCGGGACGGCTGTCGTTGAACCACCAGGCGCTTCCGTGCCGGAGCTTTCCGCCGTTCTCCTGAAAACAGGAGAGAATGGAGTCAATGGCCGTGTTGTCGCTGGGGTTGAGGGAGTAGACAATCAGCTTCGGCAGTCCCCCGTTTTCCAGAAACGCGTTGAGCAGAGGGGCCAGATATTCCGCGCCGCTGCGGCTGTTTACGGCGTCGTGCCCGTGGTCGGGACCCATGCGGGCCACGGCGGGCCGGTTCACATTTCGCTGGCAGCCGAAGTGAATCTGCATCACCCAGTCCCGCTTCGCGTACTCCTTCGCACAGGCCACGGTGAGAAAGGTCTTGTAGGCGTTCGCCTCCGCCTGCGTGAGGGAAGCGCCCGTCATGGCTTTGCGGAAGGCGGCGCTGGCGTCCGCTTCTTCTGCGGGTACATACATGCAGGCGTCCAGGCCGTGGTCCGCGCAGAGGCAGCCCCGGGCGTCAAAATAGGCAATCCGCTCCGACAGGGCCTCCGCCACATCCGCGGCGGAACGCAGTTCCCGGCCTGCGGCGGCGCTCAGGCTGCGGATGCCTTCCGCAAAGCCGGGTTTTTCGAGATTGACCATCTGGTCGGGCCGGAAGGCCGGAAGAACCTGGATATCCAGGGTTCCGTCCGCCGCAATGGCGTCATGCCAGCGAAGATCGTCCGCCGGGCCGTCGGTGGTGCAGACCGCCTTCACCGCGAAGCGCCGCATCAGCTGCCGGGCGGAGAGGTCCCGGAGTTTTTCGTTGGCCTCGCCGTAGATGGCCGGGGCGGTCTCCGGCGTCAGCGGCGCGGTGATTCCGAAGCCCCGCTGAAGCTCCAGATGACTCCAGTGATAGATGGGATTGCCTATGATTTGGGGCATGGTCCAGGCGAAGGCCCGGAATTTTTCCCAGTCGGAAGCGCCGCCGGTAATCTGCTCCTCCGGCACGCCGGCGGCCCGCATGAGACGCCATTTGTAATGGTCGGCTTCCAGCCAGACCTGGGTGATGCTGTCAAACTTCCGGTCCTCCGCGATTTCCCGGGGTGGGATGTGGCAGTGATAGTCCAGAATGGGCAGCTGTTCCGCTGTGCCGTGGTAGAGGGTCTTCGCCGTCTCGGTGGAGAGCAGGAAGTCCCGGTTCAGAAATTCCCGCAACCCTTACGCCTCCTCAATCACGCCGCCGTTGGCCTCAATAAGCCCGTTGAGATAGGCGCTGCCCAGGGCCCGGTCATAGAGGCCGTAGCCGGGCTTGCCGGTCTCGCCCCAGATCATGCGGCCGTGGTCGGGCCGGAACCAGCCGCTGAAGCCGGTGTCTGTCAGGGCCTTGATGATGGCGTTCATATCCAGGGAACCCTTCTGGGTCAGGTGGCCGGATTCCTCGAAGGAGGTGTCGGGCAGAATTTTTACGTTGCGCAGGTGCATGAAGCCAATGCGGTTCCGGGCGGAGTACTTGCGCACCATGGCGGGGACATCGTTTTCCGGCGAGGAGCCCAGGGAGCCGGTGCAGAGGCAGAGGCTGTTGCTGGGGCTGTCCACGATTGAGAGATAGCGGTCCAGATTTTTCTCGCAGGTAATCACCCGGGGCAGGCCGAAGATGGGATACGGGGGGTCGTCCGGATGGAGCGCCATGATGACACCGCAGGCCTCCGCCACAGGGATGACCCGCTCCAGGAAATACTCGATATTGTTCCACAGGCCCTCTTCCCCCAGTTCCCCGTAGGCGCGGATCAGCTCCCGGACCTCCTCCTGGGTGTAGCTGGCGTCCCAGCCGGGGAGGTGGATGTCGTCCTGCAGGGGGTCCAGGCCCTTCAGCTGGTCCCAGTACATGACCAGGCTGGTGGAACCGTCCCCGGCGGCCTTGTCCAGCTGGGTGCGGGTCCAGTCGAAGACGGGCATGAAGTTGTAGGTGATGCACTTGACGCCGTACTTGGCGCAGCGGCGGATGGACTCGCAGTAGTTGGCAATATGGCGGTCCCGCTCCGGGCGGCCCAGCTTGATTTCCTCGGTGACGGGAATGGACTCCACCACGTCGAACACCAGGCCCTGGGCGGCGCAGAGGT
This sequence comes from Oscillibacter sp., assembly GCA_022797935.1. Taxonomy (GTDB): domain Bacteria; phylum Bacillota; class Clostridia; order Oscillospirales; family Oscillospiraceae; genus Oscillibacter. The sequence continues at coordinate 13,301 of JAAWLO010000068.1, forward strand.
CCGCCAGGCGCTGGATGCTCTCCTCCGGCCAGACCTCGCCGGGCTTCACGTCGTAGACGGCGGAGACAATGGAGCGCATACCGGGAATCTGCCGGATATACGCCAGGGAGACGGGGTCGCTTTCCCCGTACCAGCGGAAGGAACTTTTCATGACAATTTCTCCTTTCTGTTTTTACACCAGCCCCGCCAGAGTGGGCAGGCCCATGCTGAGAGCGGGCCAATAGGTGACCAGCAGCAGGCCAACCAGAATGGCGGCGTAGTACCAGAGCATATAGGGGATGGTTTTCGCCAGGGTGGTCCGGCCCACTTTGATGGACACGAACAGGGTGTTGCCCACAGGGGGCGTGATGTTGCCAATGCAGAGGTTGTAGACCAGAATGAGGCCGAAGTGAACCGGGTGCATCCCGAAGGTCTTCACGATGGGCAGGAACAGCGGGGTGAAAATCAGGATGGCGGGGGTGACATCCATAAAGGTTCCGGCCGCCAGAAGGATGAGATTCATAATCAGAAGAATCAGGTAGCGGTTTTCCGTCAGGCCCAGCAGGGCGGCGGAAACGGCCTGGGGAATCTGGTTGAAGGACATGACCCAGCCCAGGATGTTGGATACGCCAATGAGGAAGACCACCATACCGCTCATTTTAGCACTGTCCACGAAAATACGCCAGAGGGATTTCAGGTGGATGCTGCGGTAGCATACCCCCAGGAACAGGGCGTAGACCACCGCAATGGCGGAGCCCTCGGTGGCGGTGAAGACGCCGCCCACAATGCCGCCGATGACCACCACAATGAGCGACAGGGCCGGAACGGCCCGCAGGGTGGCGCGGACCAGGTTGACCCAGTCATAGTTCCCGGGGACGCCCCGGTAGCCCCGGCGCTTGGCCAGAAATACGCCTACCAGAATGCAGCACAGCGCCCACAGCAGTCCCGGCAGATAGCCGCCCAGGAACAGCGCCGCCACAGAGGTGCCGCCGGAGGCCAGGGAGTAGGTAATCAGAGCGTTGGAAGGGGGAATCAGCAGGCCGGAGGGGGCGGACGCACCGTTGGCGGCGGCGCAGAGGGCCGGGTCATAGCCCTGCTCCTCCTCCCCCTCCCGCACCATGCTGCCTACGGCGGCGGCAGCGGCGGAGGCGGAACCGGAAATGGCCCCGAAGAGGGCGTTGGCTCCGGCGTTGGTGACCAGCAGCGCGCCGGGGAGCTTTCCCAGGATGGCCATGACAAAGTCCACCAGCCGTTTGGCAATGCCGCCCTGGTTCATCAGATTTCCGGCCAGGATGAAGAAGGGAATGGCGGTGAGGCTGAAGCTGCTCATGCCCACGAAGGTGCGCTG
>JAAWLO010000069.1 GCA_022797935.1 Oscillibacter sp.
GCAGAACAGCGAGTTCTACGGCAACCCCTGGGCCCTGCCCGCCGGGTTCTACTGGCAGAACTTCGTGGACGCCTGGAACTCCGCCAGCATGGGCAGCTACATGCTCAACTCCGTCCTGGTGACGGCGCTGTCCCTGGCGCTGCTGCTGGTGATTGCCCTGCCGGCGGCCTACTGCCTCTCCCGGTTCCAATTCCGGGGAAGCCGGTTTTTGAATGTGGCCTTTATGGCGGGCCTGTTCATCAATGTGAACTATATTGTAGTGCCCATCTTCCTCATGCTCCGGGACGGGGACGCCTGGCTGAAAACCATCTTCGGCAGCGGCTTCCTGCTGAACAATCTGGTGGTGCTGGCGGTGGTGTACGCCTCCACGGCCCTGCCCTTCACGGTCTACCTCCTCTCCGGCTACTTCGCCACCCTGCCCCACGACTTCGAGGAGGCCGCCTACATCGACGGCGCAGGCTACGGACAGGCCATGATCCGCATCATCTTCCCCATGGCGCAGCCCTCCATCATCACCATCATTCTCTTCAACTTCCTTTCCTTCTGGAACGAGTACATCATCTCCATGACGCTGATGAGCAGCGCCACCGGGCAGAAGACCCTGCCGGTAGGCCTGCTGAACCTGATGCAGGCCCAGCAGTCCTCGGCGGAGTACGGAATGCTGTACGCCGGTCTGGTGCTGGTGATGCTGCCCACGCTGATTCTCTATATGTGCGTGCAGAAAAAGCTGACACAGGGCATGACCGTAGGCGGATTGAAAGGCTGACCCGCCTGATTTGAGAGGTACGATTATGAAATTTTGGAAAGAACACACCAGCCTCCGGGCCTGTCTGATCGCCCTGTTTTTCCTGGGCGGCCTGGGCCTGACGGTTTACGGCTGGACCCTCACGGGCAAGATGTCCGGCCTGGGGCTGATGATGGCGGGAGTCGTTCTCCTGCTGTCCGCCCTGCTGATTTACAACAAACCCTTCGAGGGCTGAAAGGGGACGCGCATGAGTCAGACACACGAGAAGGGCCGGGTGACCATTCCCACGGATGTGGACGTGGTCCCCGAGACCCTGGAGCTTTTGAACCGCTGGGGGGCCGACGCCATCCGGGACTGCGACGGCACCGGCTTTCCCGAGGCCCTGAAGGCCGTGGACGCGAAAATCTACTCCACCTATTACACCACCCGCAAGGACAACGACTGGGCCCGGGCCAACCCCGATGAGGTCCAGCAGTGCTACATTATGACCGGCTTCCACACCGCCGCGGAAGGTCCCCTGGCCATTCCCCTGCTCAAAGGACTCAGCCCGGAGCTTCTGAAGGTCAACGACCGGGACGATATCAAGCGCTGGTGGGAGGTCACGGACCGCAGCACGGGACTGCCCCTGCCGCCGGAGGCCTGGGACTACGACGGGGGGTCCGTGGTCATCCCCGTCCCGGAGGCCTTTCACGATTACACCGTCAGCTTCCTGGCCTATCTCATCTGGGACCCGGTCCACATGTACAACGCCGTCACCAACGACTGGAAGGACTTCGAGCATCAGATCACCTTTGATGTCCGCCAGCCCAAGACCCGGGCCTTCACCATGGAGCGCCTGCGGAAGTTCATTGCGGAGCACCCCTATGTGGACGTCATCCGCTATACCACCTTCTTCCACCAGTTCACCCTGATTTTTGACGAACTGAAGCGGGAGAAATACGTGGACTGGTACGGCTATTCCGCCTCTGTGTCCCCCTATATTCTGGAGCAGTTCGAGCGGGAAGCGGGCTACAAATTCCGGCCGGAGTTCATCATTGACCAGGGATATTACAACAACCAGTACCGGGTTCCCTCCAAGGAGTTCCTGGACTTCTGCGCCTTTCAGCGCCGGGAGGTGGCCGCCCTGGCCAAGGAGATGGTGGACCTCACCCATGAACTGGGCAAGGAGGCCATGATGTTCCTGGGGGACCACTGGATCGGCACGGAACCCTATCTGGAGGCCTTCGCCTCCATTGGCCTGGACGCGGTGGTGGGCAGCGTGGGCAACGGGTCCACCCTCCGCCTCATCAGCGACATCCCCGGCGTGAAGTACACCGAGGGGCGCTTCCTGCCCTACTTCTTCCCGGACACCTTCCACGAGGGAGGCGACCCGGTAAAGGAAGCCCGGGAGAACTGGGTCACCGCCCGCCGGGCCATCCTCCGCAAGCCGGTGGACCGCATTGGCTACGGCGGCTATCTGAAGCTGGCCTGCCAGTTCCCGGACTTCGTGGACTACGTGGAATCCGTCTGCCAGGAATTCCGGGAGCTCTACCGTCAGATTGCCGGTGCGAAGCCCTACTGCGCCAAGACGGTGGCGGTGCTGAACAGCTGGGGCCGGGCCCGGTCCTGGGGCTGCCACATGGTGCACCACGCTCTGTATCAAAAGCAGAACTACTCCTACGCCGGCGTCATGGAGGCCCTGTCCGGCGCCCCCTTCGACGTGCGCTTCCTCAGTTTTGAGGATCTGCGGACCAACCCCCGCGCCCTGGAGGACGTGGATGTGCTGCTGACCGCAGGCGACGGCGACACCGCCCACACCGGCGGAGCCGTCTGGGAGGACCCGGCGATTTCCGCTGCCATAAAGCGCTTCGTCTGGAACGGCGGCGGCCTCATCGGCGTGGGCGAACCCGGCGGACACCAGTACCAGGGCCGTTATCTTCAGCTGAGCCCTGTCCTGGGCGTGGAGAAGGAGACCGGCTTTACCCTGGGCTATGACAAATACAACTGGACCGAGCATCCGGAGCACTTCCTCCTGGCCGACGCCGCCGGACCGGTGGACTTCGGCGAGGGAAAGAAAGGCATCTACGCCCTGGAGGGCACGGAAATTCTGGTCCAGCGGGAGAGGGAAGTCCAGCTGGCGGCAAACGCCTTCGGCGCCGGGCGGGGCGTGTACATCTCCGGCCTGCCCTACTCCTTTGCGAACAGCCGCCTGCTTCACCGGGCCATTCTCTGGGCCGCTCACGGCGAGGACGGGCTGTGCCGCTGGTTCTCCTCCAACTTCCGCACGGAGGTCCACGCTTACACAGACAGCGGGAAATTCTGCGTTGTCAACAACACCTATGAGCCCCAGAGCACCACCGTATACCGGGGCGACGGTTCCAGCTTCCCCCTGGACCTGGCCGCCAACGAAATCCGTTGGTACGAAATCTGAGTTCTCCGCTTCTGCCGGGGCAGGCATAATTCCCCGGCGGCGGCGCATCCTATAGCCAGCGCAGTTGAAAAGAAGTTCTGACTCCTGTTCAACTGCGTTGACTATAAAGCCATTCCCGAAGGAAATCCGGGAAAACCGGGAGGAAGCGCTTCCGCGCGGCCCCCGGCGGAAAGGAGGCGCTGTCATGAAGGAAAAACAGAAAAAACAGGAGCCCCGGCCCATGCAGATGGCCCGGGAGCTGTCCCAGCTCACCGCCGCGAAGACGGATCCCCAGGGCAGCTGGACGGGCCGTCCCCTGGACCCCTACGAAAAACCGGTACAGGACGCGGACGACCTGTGAAGCAAAAAAGTCTGGCCATCCGGCCAGACTTTTTTTGTCTTCAGGGTACACGGAAATCCTCCAGATTCTCCAGGGTCACCTTCTGGTAGGGCAGCCAGACATAGTGGCCGTCGGTCAGGTTCACCACACTGGCAGGGTCCTCCCTCGCCCGGATAGCCAGGGCCATATCCAGCATGGCCTGCGCCTGCCCCCGGCTGTCATTGAGTACGGTGCCGTAGAGCTGTTCGGATGCCACCGCCTCCAGGGCCGGGGCTGTGGCGTCCACCCCCACAATCAGAGGCCAGTCCGCCTGATTCCGCTCCATCAGGGCGTCAATGGCTCCCAGGGCCATGTCATCGTTGTTGGCCAGGATCACTTCCATTTCCCTGCCGACTTCCTCCAGCCACTGGGAGGTCCGGGCGGCCGCCTGGGCCCGGTTCCAGTTGGCGGTTTCGTTGGCCAGCTTTTCCACCTCCACGCCCCCGTCCGTCAGGGCCTTGATGGAATACTCCGTCCGCAGCAGAGAGTCCTGGTGTCCCGGCTCCCCCTCCAGCATGACATACTGAAGCACGCCGTCCCCGTTCCGGTCCAGCCGTTCCCGGTCCGTCCGCCAGACCTCCAGCACCAGCTGGCCCTGCAGGGTGCCGCTCTCCCGGGCGCTGGCTCCCACATAGTAGGTGTGTTCCCAGCGCTGGATATCCTCCGCCACCGGCTGGCGGTTGAAGAAAATCAGGGGCACGCCCTCCGCCGCCGCCTTGTCCACAATCACCGCCGCCGCCGTCCGGTCCACAATGTTGACGCAGAGCACGTCGCAGTCCCGGGCCAGCAGACGGTCTACCTGGTTCATCTGGGTCGTCTGATTGCTCTTGCTATCGGAGATAAAGAGGGTGATTTTCTGGCCGGTTTCGCTCTCCGCCTCCCGAACCAGCCGCTCCAGATTCTGGGCCACGGTGGAAATAAAGGTGTCGTCCTGGGCGTAGAGAATCACGCCGATGCGAAGGCCGCTGTCCTGCCGTCCTCCGCCGCAGCCCGGCAGAACCAGCAGAGCCAGCAGGCTAAGAAGTAACCGGAAACAGCAGCTTCTGATTCTCAGACCCATAGATATCCTCCTTTCGTATGATGGAAAAGCCCAGGGGCTCCACCTGGCCGTCCGTTCCCCGGGCGGCCTCCACCGCCCGCTGCACCGCCAGATAGCCTGCCGCGTAATCGCTCCAGGCCGCCAGGGCGGCAAGGTTCCCCCGCTCCAGCTGCGCGGTGAGACCGGTGGCGGAACCCACGCCGTAAAGGGTGAAATCCAGCCCCTCCGCCTCCCGTTCCCCGGCCAGACGGAGCGTGGTGGAGGCGTCGAAGGCCATCATCCACCGGGCGGCAGCCTCCCGCTCCCCGGCCCGCCGCACCGGCACGCCCGCCGCCTCCAGGGTCTCCTGCGCAGCCTCCAGGCGGGTTCGCACCCCGCCGCCGGCGCTCTCCAGCAGCAGCACTTCCTCTCCCCCGGTCCAATCCTCCAGCAGCGCCTGAGCCAAACGCTGTCCCAACAGGGCATTGTCTGGGGCCGCCGTGCCCGCCGCCCCCCGCATAGGGGACTCCAGGGTCACCACCGGACACACCACCAACCACTGGTCCAGGGCGGCGGACAGGGCCTCCGGGTCCGCCGGCACCGCCACCAGGGCCGCCGCGCCGCCGTCGATCTCCCGCAGCAGCAGGTCTGCCTGTTCGCCGCTGTCGTTGGGGGTGGTGGACGTGAGGAAGCGGAGTTCCGCCCCCAGTTCCTCCGCCGCCTGTTCCATGCCCTCCCGGGCGGCGGTCCAGCTGCCGGGCTCCCGGAGGAGCACCGAAAGGGACAGCAGCGGCGGGCCCTCCCGGCTCTGAAACAGCGGCGGAAGCGCCAGAGAAAGGAGCACCGCCGCCCCCAGGATGGCCAGAATGCCCACCTGTATCAAATCCTCCCGCCGTTTCATCACAGCACCTCCCCCTGCCAGCCGCTGCCGGCCTCCTCCCGGGTCAGGGCGGGAAGGCGAATGCGGACCAGCGTCCCTTCATCCGGCTCGCTGAGAATGGTCAGGCCGCAGCCCTCGCCAAAGGTCAGGCGAATGCGCTGGTGGACATTCCGCAGGCCAATGCCGGACCCGCTGGTGCGGACCTCCGGCTGGTCTTCCTCCAGCAGCGAGGCCGCCAGCTCCGGCCGCATCCCCAGGCCGTTGTCCTCCACGTCAATAATCAGATTTGCCTCCTCCCGGTAGGCGGAAACCCGGATCACCCCGTCGTCCTCGGCGCTGGCCATGCCGTGGTAAATGGCGTTCTCCAGAATGGGCTGAAGGATCAGCTTCAGGGTATAGAGTCCCTCGGTCCCGGGTCCGGCCTGGATTTCCGTGGTAAATTTGTTTTTGAAGCGGATTTGCTGAATGTTCATGTAATGCCGCGCGTGGTCCAGCTCGTCTGAGAGGGGGATGATGGTTTTTCCCCGGCTGAGGGAGATGCGGAAGAACCGGGCCAGGGAGGCGACCATCTGAACGGCCTCCGCCTGCTGGCCGGACTCCGTCATCCAGACCACAGAATCCAGGGTGTTGTAAAGGAAATGGGGGTTGATCTGGGACTGAAGCACCTCCAGCTCACTGCGGCGCTTCTGGCGCTCCTGGCGGACAACGTCGTTAGTGAGGTGGCGCATGGCGGAAACCATGGACCCCACCGCCCGGCCGAGGCGCTGGACCTCGTAGCAGCCGCCCTCCACCAGAACCGCGCCCTCCCATCCGTTCTCCAGCTCCCGGACGAACTGCTCCAGGCGGCGGATGGGGTCCGAAATCCATACGGAAATCCGGTAATTCAAAAAGGCCATGAGGAAGATGGAAAAGAGCAGCAGCGACAGGCCGAACAGAACCGCCTGCGGAGTAACGCCGCTTCCGGCGGGGGCCACGCCCACCAGCTTCCACCCGGTGTAACCCACGGTTTTCACCGTCACCTGCCGGGTCTGTCCCTGAAAGCGCTCCTGATGGCTTCCGTCCCGGTAGGCGGCGGCCTCCCGGTTGTTTTCCTCCAGCAGTCCGGCGTAAATCAGTTGCTGCCGGGGGTGGTAAATCAGCTCCCCATCGCCGTCAATGAGGTAGAGGTACCCGCCGTTGGCCAGACTGACGTCCCGGCAGACCTGCTCAATGCCGCTGAAGCTCATGTCCACCAGCAGCACGCCGCCCTCCGTGGCGCCTCCCCGGGTGAGCTGGGCATAGCGGCTCAGAGAAACCACCCAGCGGTAGGGATAGTCCGGGTCATCAAAGATATTCTGGACATGGGGCGTGGAGAAATGGAGGTTTTCCATGCTCTGGCTGGCGTCCTGGAACCAGTCGCTGCCCGCCGGGTCCGCTCCGGCCTTCACGGAGGACAGGGGCGCGGCGGACACCAGCTCTCCCCGGCTGTCGAACACCGCCAGAGAGACCAGGTCGTCCCGGTTCTCCTCGTAGAGCAGCCCCAGGGCGGCGGAGAGGTCCCCGCCCTCCAGGTCTGTGTTCTTGATGATGCGGTAATACACCGCGTCAGAAATCCGCATCATCCGCCGCAGATAGCGGTCCAGGCTCAGGTTGGCCTGGGCCAGCACCCGCTGGCTGTTCTCGGCCACCAGCTGCTGGTTGGCCGCCGAAAAGCGCCAGATCAGGCTTAAGCCCATCAGCAGGATGCCCGCCGCCGCCACGGCGGTAAAGGAGAGGGAAATGACCATCTGAATGCTCATCCTGCGGTAACGCTCCCCGAATTTGGCGGCGAGACGGCGGAAAACCGTCATGGGAAATCCCCTCCCTTCTGCATCTCCGGATTGTTTTTCGAAAGGAAAACCAAAGCCGGGCCATGGCCCGGACCGCGGGCCGCGTTTTATAGCCTGCGCAGTTGAAAAGAATCCAAGGGATTCTTTTCAACTGCGTTAATGATATTGGATTCCGCCGTCGGGAATGGCCCAGGGCTGGAAGAAACCCTCGGGGGCCTCCCCGTACTCCAGGTACAGAAGGAAGCTATGGTCCCAGTGGCTGGCCAACGTCTCCGGCGGGTAGGTCACCGTCAGGCCCTCCGGCGTAAAGACGATCCAGTCCGGGTCCAGAGCCTCCGCCAGCTCCTCTGTCAGAGCCGCGTCCTCCCCGCCGCCCGCCTGGGCCAGACGGCGGCGGACCTCCGCCTCGGAGGCGGCAAAGAGGTCCCAGTTGGAGAGTTTTTCCCCTGTCTCCGGGTCGAAGGCCTCTCCCAGCTGTATCTCATAAGCGGTGCAGGTATCCCCGTGATACACGGGCAGGGTCAGGTTGGTGGAGAAGTACCGCACCCGCGCATTGGAGGCGCTGGGCATCTCGGACTGGCTGAGCAGGCGGTACTGAAAGTCCTCTCCCTCCTCCTGCCAGGCGGCGTAGGCCCGTTCCAGCTCCTCTCCCTCGTCGAAGAGCAGGCCCCGCTCCTGATAATAGGCGCAGATGGCCTCCTGAGCCTCCTCTCCCAGACTGTCGAAATTCTCCAGGCCCATGACGTAATAGTCTTCCGGTCCTGGGAAGTCCTCCACCTGCAGCAGCTCCGTCCCGTCCGCCAGCTGCCAGGCCCACCGCGTTGCCACGTACTCCGTCTCCACCCGGTCCACCGGCGTGCCGTCCTCCAGGGTCCGCACTTCCCGCTCCAGCCCGCCGGTAATTTGAACGTGCTGCGCCCAGTAGGCGGGAACGCGGTCCTCCGCGGTCTCCAGACTCTCCCGGCGATTGTAGCAATTGGCCCGGACCAGGACGTCCACCTGAATCTCCTTCCGGAGCTCCTCCCCCGTCCAGCTGCCCTCTCCCCGGGGCCAGATGTGGGTTCCCTCCGCCAGCAGGACGCCGGTGCGCTTCCCGCCGTCCTCCAGGACGAAGCCGGTCAGGACCCCGTCCGCGTCCATCTGGAGTTCCGTTACCCGGCCCTCCAGAGTCTTCTCGCTGGAGCAGGCGCACAGACCCAGAACCAGGGCCGCCGCCAGAATTCCACAGCAAATCCGTTTCATGAGAACATCCTCCCCTATCCTTTCTGCCCCGCCCGGAACTTGGACGGGGACACACCGAACTGACGCTTGAACACGTAGCTGAAATAGTTAGGGTCGCTGAACCCGGTGGCCTCGGCAATGCGGTAGGTCTTCTCGTCGGTCTCCCGCAGAAGCCGGGCGGCCTCCTCCATGCGCACCTGGGTGACATAGGCGGTAAAGGGCTTTCCCACCTCCCGCTTGAAGAGGGTGGAGAAATAGGTGGGCGAGAGGTGAAGGTACGAGCACAGGGCTTCCACGCTGAGCTGTTCGTCGGTATAGTGGCGGGCAATGTAGTCCTTGGCCCGCTCCACCAGTCCCCAGGCCAGATCCGTCCGCTGGCGCCCCAGCAGCTCGTGAAGCCGGAGGCACCGGGCCTCCAGCCAGCCGCTCAGCTCCTCCAGGCTGGAGAAATCCGAGATGGAGACCGCCCCCGTAAAGCCCTCTCCGAAGACCTCCTCCACCGCCACTCCTGCCGAACGGGTCAGCCGCAGCAGGCAGGTCATCAGCTCCAGCAGGAACAGATGCCCCTGGGACAGGGCCAGTCCCGCCTGGGCAATCCGCTCCGTCAGCACCCGCACCTGGCTTTGAATCTGCTCCGGCGTCCCCAGCTTGATGGCGGCGGACAGGGCCCGCTGGTCCTCCTCCTCAAAGGAGAGGGCGGCGGTGGCCTTGGGCTCCAGGTCGCCGATATAGATGACCCGGCTTCCGCCCATGAGGACCCGGTAATCCAGGGCGGACCGGGCCCCCTCCAGACTGCGGTGCAGCTCTTCCGGTCCCTGGCAGGGCAGGCCCACGCCGGTGGTCAGGGAGGTTCCCAGGTAGCTCTGGGCCAGCCAGGACAGCCGCTCCAGTTCGTTGAGCAGGGGGTACAGCCGGTCCACGCCGGACAGACGCACCAGCAGCGCCGCCATGTCGCCGTACAGCACCACCCGCCCCTGTCCGCCCTCCAGGCTGAACTGTTCGCTCAGGAAGGACTGCACCGACAGCAACAGCAGCTCATCCCGCCCCAGGACATCCACATGGACCAGGGCAGCCGTCCAGAGGCCGCCGGGCAGGTCGATTTCATACCGGGCCGCCCGCTCCTGAACCTGGTCCGGTTTCAGCTGGCCGCTGAGGAGGCGGGTGTAAAAAATCTCCCGCAGTACCGGCAGGCTCTCCTCATAGCGGCGGCGCAGGGTCTCCATATCCCGGCGCTCCAGCCGCTGGCGGTCCAGCTGCTCCCGCAGGCGGGTCAGGACCTCCCGCAGCTCCGGGGCCGTGATGGGCTTGAGGATGTACTCAAAAACCCCCATGCCCACAGCCTGCCGGGCGTACTCAAAATCGTCAAAGCCGGAGAAGACCACCAGCCCCGCCCCCGGCAGGCACTGCTTCAGCCTCCGGCAGAGCTCCAGACCGTCCATGAAGGGCATCTTGATATCCGTCAAAACCACGTCGGGCCGCAGCTGCTCCGCCAGCTCCAGGGCCTCTTCGCCGTTGGCGGCCTCTCCCACCAGCGCGAACCCCAGGGCGCTCCAATCGATTTTCCGGCTGATGCCAGTGCGGATTTCCTCTTCATCGTCGGCCAGCAGCACCCGGTATTCCTCCATATGCTCCGCCCCCTCTCCAGCTCTTTGGGCCGATTATACCACTTCCAGCGGTATTTGAAAACAGGGGCCGCGCATGGCGCGGCCCCTGCATACGCGGGAATGCATTTATTTCTTCGCCAGATACTTCCGCAGGTCCAGCGCCACGGCCACAATGATGACCAGGCCCTGGGCGATGAAGGTGTAAGCGGGGTCGAAGCGGAGGAACTGGAGGCAGATCTTCAGCACTTCGAAGACCAGCACGCCGATGAGAATGCCAGAGACCTTGCCCACGCCGCCGTTGACCGACACGCCGCCGATGGTACAGGCCGCGATGGCTTCCAGCTCATAGCCGGTGCCGGTGGCCGTGGAGGCGCCGCCGGCCTTGGAGCCGATGAGGAAGCCCGCCAGGGCATACATCACGGAGGCCAGGATGTAGATGCGGATGAGGGAGGCGGAGACATTCACGCCGGCCACCTGAGCGGCGTTCTCATTGCCGCCAATGGCATACATGTACTTGCCGTGGCGGGTCTTGTTGTACAGGAACCACATGAACAGACCCACCAGAAGGGCGGGGAGCAGCAGGTAGGGCAGCAGGCGGCTCCAGCGGCCCAGGACACTGCTGAAGAAGTTGCCGCTGGCCAGAGCCCGGTAGCTCTCCTTGAAGCCGCCGATGGGCTGGTTGCCGGTGATGATCTGGCAGATGCCGTAGACCAGGGTCTGCATGCCCAGAGTTGCGATGAAGGGGGGAACCTTCAGGAAGGCAATGACACAGCCGTTGATTGCGCCGAAGCAGGCCATGATGGCCACGGTGATCACCAGCGCGAACACCCAGTGCATATCGGGCATCCAGTCGAATACCCGGGCGCTGTAGTCCAGGGTCTGCTGCATCATAGCGGCGAAGCAGGCGGCCAGACCCACCTGACGGCCGGCGGACAGGTCCGTGCCCTTGGTGATGAGGCACCCGGACACGCCGCAGGCGATGATGAACCGGGGCGCCACGTTGGAAATCAGGTTGCCCACGTTGTCCGCGCTGAGGAAGTTCTGGCTGTTGGCCCAGGTGAACAGCGCCAGCAGGATAATCAGGAAAATAATTGCGTGATCGGAAATGAATTTCAGGACGCTCTTACCGTTCAGCGCCGACGTTTTCGTTTCTCCCATAGTCGTTTCTCTCCTTTTATTCAAACTGGGTGGCCAGGGCCATAATGTTCTCCTGGTTCGCGTCCTTGCCGTCGATAAAGCCGGTGACCCGGCCGTCGCACATGACCATAATCCGGTCAGACATACCAATCAGTTCGCTCATCTCGGAAGAGATCATGATGACGCTCTTGCCCTGTTTGGCCAGCTCTGCGATGATGCAGTAGATTTCGTACTTCGCGCCCACGTCGATGCCGCGGGTGGGTTCGTCCAGGATGAAGACGTCCGGGTCGTTGGCCAGCCACCGGCTGATGAGAACCTTCTGCTGGTTGCCGCCGGAGAGAGACTGAATCTGGGTCTTGGACGAAGGGGTCTTGATGGACAGCTTCGCCACGTTGTCCTGGACCAGCCGCTCAATCTTGTTGTCATCCAGCATGATGCCGCCGATGAGGTACTGGTTCAGGGAGGCGATGGACACGTTGTCCGCAATGGACAGCACCCCCAGGATGCCGGTGGCCCGGCGGTCCTCCGTCAGCATGGCGATGCCGTTGTTGATGGCGTCCTTGGGCTGGCTGATGTTCAGCTCCTTGCCCTGGTAGACAATCCGCCCGGCGGTATGGCTCCGCAGGCCGAACAGGCCCTCCATCAGTTCCGTCCGCTGCGCGCCAACCAGACCGGCCACGCCCAGAATCTCGCCCTTGCGGACCGAGAAGGTGGCATGGCGGAAGCTCTTGGGGTTGATGGAGGTGAAGTCCTCCACCTGGAAGACCACCTCGCCGGGAACGTTCTCCCGCTGGGGGAACAGATTGGTAAGCTCCCGGCCCACCATTTTGGTGATGATGAAATCCGTGGTCAGCTCCTTGGCCTCCCACGTGCCGATGTACTGACCGTCCCGCATGATGGTCACTTCATCGCTGATGCGAAGAATTTCATCCATCTTATGGCTGATGTACACAATGGAAACGCCCTTCGACCGCAGCTCGTTCACGATTGTGAACAGGGCCTCCACCTCGGCGGCGGTCAGGGAGGACGTCGGTTCGTCCAAAATCAAAACCTTGCAGTCAGCGGAAACGGCCTTTGCAATCTCCACCAGCTGCATCTGTGAAACGCTCAGGGACCCCAACTTTGCCCTGGGGTCATAGTTCAAGTGAACTTCTTTCAAAACCTTGGCCGCATCCTCGTACATTTTTGCATGGTCAACCATCACAAGCGGTCCGAACCGCTTGACCGGATACCGCCCCACGTAGATGTTTTCGCCAATGCTCCGTTCGGGGATTGGCTGCAATTCCTGATGCACCATGGCAATTCCCCGGTGAAGGGCGTCCAGAGGGCCTTTGATCTGAACCGGTTCGCCCTCATAAATCACTTCGCCCTCGTCCATGTGGTAAATGCCGAACATACACTTCATCAGCGTGGACTTTCCGGCCCCGTTCTCTCCCATCAGGGCGTGAACCGTGCCGGGGCGAAGTTTCAGCTGGGCATGATTCAACGCCTTGACGCCGGGAAAGGTCTTCACCACATCATGCATTTCCAAACGATATTCTGACAATGTTCGCTCCCCCCTGTTTCTCGTTCTCAAATCGGCTGAAAAGGAAAGGTGCGTGCGCACTTGCGCACGCACCCTCCGGATGGACTCGCTTGTTTTGGAAAAGTTATTTCATGAAGTCGCTCACGTTGTCGGGAGTTACCTTCACATAGTCGACATACACGCTCTGCTCGCCGGCAGCATAGGTCTTGCCGCCCAGCAGCAGTTCCATCTGCTCCACAGCCGCGGTCGCCTGACCAACGGCGTCGTTCAGCACGGTGCCGGTCATGTTGCCCGCCTGGACTTCGTTCAAAGCCGCGTCCAGAGCGTCCACGCCGACGAGGTAGATGTCTTCGTTGACCTTCCGGTTTGCCGCCACGATGGACTGGAGCGCACCAATGGCCATGTCGTCGTTGTTGCAGAACACGACTTCAATCTGCTCGCCGAACTGGGCAAGGTCGTTGGCCACGATTTCCTGGCCGCGCTCGCGCATCCAGTCGCCGCGGGTGAGGTTCAGCTCTTCCACTTCCATACCGGCGTCCACAAGGGCCTTGACGGAGAACTCGGTACGGTACTGGGCGTCGACGTTCTCGGGGTCGCCCTGGACCATGATGTAGGAAATCTTGCCGTCGCCGTTGATGTCGCCCTTGTTGGGGGTGTCGAGGATCAGCTCGCCCTGCATGGTGCCGGATTGACGGGCGTCGCAGCCGACGTAAACCAGCTTGTCATAAACGGCCATCTGGTCGGCGGTGGGCTCGCGGTTGATCAGTACGGTGGGGATGCCCGCGGCCTGCACGGTGGCGATGATCTGGTCCGCCGCAGAGGTCATGACGGGGTTGATGATGAGCGCGTCCACGCCCTGGGTGATGAAGTTGTTGATCTGTTCATTCTGCTTGGCCTGGTCATTGGCGCCGTCCACGGTAGTGACCTGATAGCCCTTGCCTTCCAGGATTTCCTGAAGGGCGTTCCGGTAAGTAGTCATGAAGGCGTCGGTAAACTGGTAGATGCAAACGCCGATGGTGCCGCCCGCAGCGGGAGCCTCGGGTTCTTCCGTGTCGCCGGTGGTATCCTCGGGGGTGTTGGCGTCGTCGGTCTGCTGGGTGTCGCCGCCGGAAGTGTCAGCGGGCGGCGTGTCGTTTGAGCCGCAGGCGGCCAGCAGGGTCACCAGCATGAGGACGGACAGGAGCAGAGCAAGAGTCTTTTTCATCATAGTTCCTCCTTGATGTTTTTTTGTAAGGCCGGAGATTTCCGGCCTCCAAACCATTTCATATTTTAGCAGACTCCCAGAAAAAGGCGATAGAAAATTCTTGGATGAACCCTGAAAAAACTTGGCATTTTCCCCAAATTCCCTGGAAATAGTACGTTTTTGTATTTTGCTGGTTGTCCTGCTGGCCGGACAACGCCCGGCTTTCAATCAATGCAGGCGGAAATTTTTAGCGGAATTCTTTGCAAAAGACGGTTGACAAGCGTCGGGTACCGTGGTATAATGGCAAAGCATTTGAGGGATGGTTGCAGAGCCGGTTTATGGAGAGATGTCCGAGCGGTTGAAGGAACCGGTCTTGAAAACCGGCGACGTGCAAACGTCCGTGGGTTCGAATCCCACTCTCTCCGCCATGTTTTTATATCTGTGGAATGGAAATTTGAATATGTGCAGAAGTACCCAAGAGGCCGAAGGGGCTCCCCTGCTAAGGGAGTAGGCT
>JAAWLO010000070.1 GCA_022797935.1 Oscillibacter sp.
ACTGAGCTATCTGGGCAAGTGGCGACCCGGAACGGGCTCGAACCGTCGACCTCTAGCGTGACAGGCTAGCGTTCTAACCAACTGAACTACCGGGCCGTATTTGCGACGGGGACGGACACGCTGGTGGGAACAACTGGACTCGAACCAGTGACCCCCTGCTTGTAAGGCAGATGCTCTAACCAGCTGAGCTATGCTCCCAGGTCATCGCCCACGTCAAACGGCAAGGGTTATTATACGAAAGGATTTCCGTTTTGTCAAGAGGATTTTGAAAATTTTCTATTTTTCTTCCAGCTCAGGAAAAGCGGCAAACCCATTTCCGAGAAAATTTCCCAGATATTCCCTCCTCCGGCGTCAGCACCGTCTTTCCAACCGGTCCAGCTGGGCCTGAAACGCCGCTGGCAGCGGGCACTGCAGAAGCATCTCCTCCCCTGTGCGCGGGTGGCGGAACCGCAGGCCCGCCGCGTGGAGGCACTGTCCCAGCAGACCGGGGACCGGCTTTTTCGCCCCGTACACCGTATCTCCCAAAAGCGGATGTCCCAAGCAGGCCAAATGAACCCGAATCTGATGGGTCCGTCCCGTCTCCAGACGGCAGCGCAGATGGGTATACCCAGAAAACCGGGCCAGCACCTCCCAATGGGTGACAGCGGGACGGCCATTGGGTACCACCGCCATCTTCTTCCGGTCCGACGGATGCCGCCCAATTGGAGCCTCCACCGTCCCCCTGTCCTCCCGGAAGCCCCCTATGGCAATGCACTCATAAATTCGGGCCAAGCTGTGGTCCTGAAGCTGTTCCGACAGGGCCAGATGGGCAAAATCATTCTTTGCGGCAATGAGCAGGCCGGAGGTATCCCGGTCAATCCGGTGGACAATACCGGGGCGCAGGGTTCCGCCCACTCCGGAGAGCGTGCCGCCGCAGTGATACAGCAGGGCATTGACCAAGGTTCCGTCCGGATGTCCCGGGGCGGGATGCACCACTAAGCCCGCAGGCTTGTTGACTACGATGACGTCTCCATCTTCGTAAACCACATCCAGCGGGATATTCTGGGGCAGGGCGTCCATAGGCTCCGGGTCCGGCAGCGTGAGGGTCAGCGCTTCGTTCCCCGCCAGACGGTAATTTTTCGCCAGAGGCCGCCCGGCCAGGGTCACCCGGCCCTCCTCCAAAAGGCGGGCGGCGGCAGAACGGGTCAGCCCCTCCACCTGCCCCGCCAGCCAGACGTCCGCCCGGGTCCCGGCGTCAGATTCCGCTGTCCGAAGCATCCGGGTTTCCATGGCCGGTTCCTCCTTTGTCATACTTCTCATAAAACCACTGGTAGTAAACCAGCCCCAGCAGGCATCCCGTGACCACGCAGATATCCGCCACATTGAACACGGGATATTCCATAAACTGAAGGTTAAACATATCCACTACATACCCCAAGCGAACACGGTCCAAAATGTTTCCCAGGCCGCCGGAGATAATCAGACAGGCCGCCAGCACCCCCAGAGGATGCCGCACCTTCCGCCGCACCAGCGCCGCCAGCACCGCCAGCACAATGCAGCTGGTGGCAATAACCAGCAGCCAGCGCATCCCGGAGAAGCTGGACCAGGCCGCGCCATAGTTGTGAACGGTCCGCAGCTCCACCAGCCCCGGCAGAAGGGGCTGGCTCTCCCCCAGAGGGAGGTTGACCGTGATGTAATACTTGACCCACTGGTCCAGGGCCAGCAGCCCCAGAGCCAGCAGGGCGGAAAGAACGGTAGCAGCCATGGCGGATTCTCCTTCGCCGCACTTCCGGAACAGGCGGCTCACATAATTTCAGCGCATGAATGGGAACAGATGCCCCTTCAGTTTACACGCTTCCTGGGAGAATTGCAACTGCCAGGCTGGAAAAAGCGCCGCCGGAGCTGGTCTTTCACAATTTATTCAAAATTCGCCCGAGCCTCCGGCAGACGCCCTTGTCTATTGAGCCTCAAAGGCCAGAACCGTCATAAACGTCCGCTCGTATATCGAAACGAAGTCCTCTGCCGCCTCTTTGAAGCCCCGTTTCGCCCACAGCTCCAAAACGGAAAGCATCTGCATACAGCAGGTATAGACGCTGTATTCATAGGCCGTCATGCCCCGGAGTTCGTCCCGGTTGCCGTTGGGGAAAATGGTAACCACTCGCATCGAACGGCATCGCGCCTGAAAATGGCGGTAGAAAATCTCGCGGAAGTGGAAGTAATTGGACTCCTTCAGGAAGAAAACCACCCGCTCCCAATGCTTCAGCACGGTATCACACAGAGCCTTTTCCGCCTTCAGAAGGCCTGTCCGGCTTCCATGGGCCTTCTGGTTCAGGACCAGGAAGCCCGCTTTCTGGTACTCCTCGCAGAATTCGTCCACCATGTATGTAAACACATCGTCCACACCCTCAAAGTAGTAGTAAAAGGAGGAGCGGCAGATGCCTGCTGTGTCAATCAGCGCCGCAATCGTCACCTTTTCCTTCGGCTTGTTTCCGGCCAAAATACACAATGAATCACAGACTGCTTCCTTAATGTCCGTTTTGGAAACTCTCATGTTGTCCTCCTGTTTTGACGATGGGGTTCAAGCGGTGTTTGAAGCGGCCTATTATGGTTCTGCGTTCTATTATACAGGCAAAACCATCTCTCGTATACGCACAGATTTCCGAAAAGTATTCATATATTTTTTAGAAATCTATTCGTATAATTTTTCCGTTTTTGTACAGATAATTCAGCCTCTTTTTTATGAAACAATTTCAAAAAACTGGATATTGTTTGCCGCCCCGCTTTTGTGCATAATGAATAATACAGAGAGAACAAACCGGGATATTATTATGGAATATCGCGCAGTCCGAGGGGGAGCTGACCGTTTTCTACGATCAAAGAACGTGCCGGGGTTCGATGCGTTTTTTGAAATACAATCACCGAGGTGAAAAAATGGCAGAAGAAAAAAGAAACGCAGGCGGTCAGTACGCGTCTCAGGCTGTCCCATTGGATCAGAGGATGAAGACACCGGCCCTGTTCGGCGCTATGTCCGGCTTTGTCTTTATGACGACGTCCCTTCAGGCTGGAGCCAACATGGGTTTCGGCGCAGATTTCGCCACCGTACTGAAGGCCATTGCCGCAGGAGCCATCTTCCTCACGGTTATTGCCTGTGTCATGGGCGCGGCGGCTGCAAAGACAGGTCTGACGTTCGGCCAGCTGACGGCTTACGCTTACGGCCGGTTCGGCTCGAAAATCATCGGCTGCGTCATGGCCTTCGCCCTGCTGGGCTGGACGGCAGTGGACGCAGGCCTGATGGCCGGCGCCATCAATGCCTTCATTCCCCAGATTCCCTTCTTCCCCATGAGTCTGATTGCCGTGGTGCTCTTTACACTGACGGCGGCCTTCGGCATGAAGGCTATGAGTAAGCTGGGTACCATCTGCATTCCCGTCATCGGCATCTTCGGCGTGGTCTCCATGTTCCTGGGCACCCGCAGCGTGGGCGGCATGGCGGGGCTGATGGCCTACGTTCCCCTGCCCACGGCAGAACTGAAATTCGGCGCTTTGGTGGGACTGGCCATCGGTTCCTGGATCGGCTGCGCCTGCTCCCTGCTGCCGGACTTCATGCGCTTTGCCAAGAGCCCCAAGATGGCCATCGGCCTCTGCATCCTGTTCATGGCCGTCATCAATCCGCTGATGCTGGTCATTGGCGCGGTGGGCGCCATTGCTACCGGTCAGGGCGACATGCCCTACGTGCTGGCGGCACAGGGTCTGGCCATTCCGGGCCTGCTCATCGGCATCTTCGGCAACTGGGGTCCTGCCCAAGGCAACGAGTACTCCTGCGCGCTTACCTGGGGCAACGCTTTCCAGCTGGAGCACAAGAAGATCACCATCATCTGCGGCATTGTGGCCCTGATTCTGACGGCGATGAACTTCTTCCAGTATTTCGGCGCCTTCCTCATCTTCCTCTCCAACTGCGTGCCCGCCATCATCGGCGTCTTCATGGCGGACTTCCTGTATACATACCGCAAGGGCTATCCTCCCGTTGAGCAGATCACCTGGAACGCCGACTGGCGGGGGCTGGTATCCGTAATCGCCGGCATCATCCTGGCCTACGTGGGCTTGCCCGGCATCTCACAGCTCTGGTGTGTCTGCGGCGCGGTCATTCTCCGCATTGTTCTGAATCAGGCCGGCGACAGCTCTCCATCAAAGCGTTTCTCCCGGGACTGAGCCCGGAGTCTCATTGGTACCAAAACACCCACGTCTTATAAGGAGGATTTTACAATGGCCAGATATTGGGAATGGAGCGACCCCTTCCAGATCGTCCCGGAGGAAACCGCCCTGATTATTGTCGACATGCAGAAGGGCTTTGTTGACGAAGGCTACTGTTTTTACACCCCCCAAGCCCGAGAACAGGTGCCTCTAATTCTCGACTTCAAGAAGTTCTGCAATGAGAAGGGCATCCCCGTATTCATGTCCGTCTTCGCCCAAGACCCCAATTATCACAACGACTACTACTGGGCCCGGAACAAGGAGCGGAACCTCCTCAACGAGGACGGCACCTGCAAGCTGCGCCTGGGCACCGACGACTGCGAGATGACGGCGGCCCTGGCCCCAGTGGGAGACGACGTAGTTTTCACCAAATATACCTATTCCTGCTTTGCCCACACGGAACTGGAAACCTGGCTGAAAAAGAAGCGGATCCGGACGGTCATCATCTGCGGCACCTGCACGGACTGGTGCGTGGACAGCACCATTCGGGACGCCTATCACAAGGATTACAACGTGGTGGTCCTGGCTGACGGCGTCAGCACCTATCCCCACGCCGGAGCAGACCCCAAAACCTGGAACGATATGGAGCTGGACCTCTGGGGCGAGGGCTTCGCCATGGTCCTGCCCGCCGGGAAGGCGAAGGAGAAGATTTGTGAGGCTTTGAAGCCGTAAGGCCGGCACATCCCTTTTGCCCGGCAATCCGGTACATACCGGTTTCCTTTTCACTGACTCTGGCCGGTCGGAAGCAACCGGCCAGAGTCTCTTTTTCTGTATTTCCGAATTTATCCAACATTTAAGAACTTGTAAGGAGGACTCTGCAATGGTTACATTCCAGGTAAACGGAAACGTTGTCCATTTCAACCCGGAGGCCGAACAGGACTGCCGCCTGCTGGAATACATCCGGGACGTGCTGAAACTCAAGGGCACGAAATGCGGCTGTGACGAGAAAATCTGCGGCGCCTGCACCGTTCTGGTGGACGGCGAGGCCAAGCGCTCCTGCGCACTGAAGGTCAGTCAGATGGACGGTAAAACTGTCACCACCGTGGAAGGTCTCTCTCAGGGCGGGAATCTGGACCCGGTCCAGTCCGCTTTTGTGGAATACAACGCCGTTCAGTGCGGCTTCTGCACCCCAGGCCTCATCATGAATGTCCACGGCCTTCTCCGGAAGAACCCGAACCCCTCAGAGGAAGAAATCAAAAACTTCCTGAAGATCAACCTCTGCCGCTGCGGCACCTATCCCCGGGTTATTGCCGCCGTGAAAAAGGCCGCCGCCGTCCTTCGGGGCGACCAGGCCCCGGACTACCAGCCCCTGGACCTCTCCAGGCCCGGCAGCATGATCGGCAAGTCCTATCCCCGGCTGGACGTGGCGGATAAGGTCACCGGCAAAACGGTCTTCTATGCCGACCTGGAATTCGAGAACAGTCTCTACGGCAAGGCCGTCTACACCCCTTATCCCTATGCGGAAATTCTCTCCATCGACACCGCTCCCGCTTACGAGGTTCCCGGCGTTCAGCTGGTCATCACCGCCAAGGATATCCCCGGCAGCAACCGCCACGGCGTTCTGGGCTCCAAGGACCAGCCGGTGCTGTGCGACAAGTACGTGAAATACATAGGCGACGCTGTGGCGGTGGTCTTTGCCGGCACCCAGGCCGCCGCCGAGGCCGGCGCCGGAGCTGTAAAGGTGGAATACAAGGAACTGCAGGGGCTTTTCACCATTGAAGACGCTCTGGCCGAGGGCGCGCCCCAGATTCCTGAGACGAACCGGGAATCCTTCTGGATGTGCTACGCCGCCGGTGAGAAGGGCAACATCTCCAAAGAGGTCTCCCTGAAGCGGGGCGACGTGGAGCAGGGCTTTGCCCAGGCGGATGTCATTGTGGAGGCCGATTTCTCCACCAAGCCCGAGGAACACGCCTGGATTGAGGTGGACGGGGCCATTGCCGCCTACGATGAAACCGGCAAGCTGGCCGTCTACTCCCCCAATCAGAGTCCCTTTTCCGACCGGGGACTGCTGGCTCCCATTCTGAACATGAAACCGGAGGACATCCGCATTGTCCACATGCCCTGCGGCGGCGCCTTCGGCGGCAAAACGGAGCTGACTACCCACGCCTATGTGGCCATTGCCACCCTGAAAACCGGCCGTCCCGCCCGTATGGTTCTCAGCCGCAAGGATTCCATCCGCACCCATCCCAAGCGCCATCCCTACAACATGCACTACAAGGCCGGCGCAACGAAGGACGGCAAGCTCACCGCCATGCAGGTGCGCATTGTGGCGGATTCCGGTCCCTACGTCTCCTGGACCCCCCGAGTGCTGGAGCAGGGCATCTCCTACTGCACGGGTCCCTATTTCGTGCCCAACATGGACCTGAGCGCCATGGGCGTTTACACCAACAATCCCCTCTTCGGCGCTATGCGGGGCTTCGGCGCAGGCCAGTCTCATTTTGCCTCCGAGTCCATCATGAGCATGCTGGCGGACAAGCTGGGCATGGACCAGATCGCCATCCGGGAGATCAACGGCCTGGAAAAGGGCCTGCGGATGACCACCGGCCAGCTGCTCACCGACCGCATCGGCATTGACTACAAGGAAACGCTCAAGGAAGCCCGCAAGAGCATGGAGAAGAAATTCCTGCCTCTGAAGGCCTCCGGCAAGCACATTGGCATCGGCGTAGCCAGCGGCTGGCGGAGTGTCGCCGGCGGCCTGGGTCCCGACGAGAATGCCGGCGCCACCTTTGAGCTGCTGCCGGACGGCAAAGTGTCCTTCCGCATTGCCTGCACCGAGATGGGGCAGGGCTCCCACACCTCCCTGTGTCAGATTGCCTCCGAAGCCACGGGCATTGCCGTGGAGGACTTCGTGGTCACCGCCGGTGATACGGACCACGTTCTGTACGGCGGCGGCGTCATGGCCTCCCGGGGCGTCTTCCTCTGGGGGCACGCGGCCCTGAGCATTGCCAACGACTTCCACACTCTCCTGGTCCGGGCAGCGTCCAAGCAGCTGAATATGAGCGAGGACGTGGTGGACCTGCGGAACAGCGTCTTCGTGGTCAAGTCCCACGGCAAGGCCGATGGCGCGCCCCTGATGACGCTGGCGGAGCTGGCTGCGGCGTCGGATGAGAAGCTGATGCTGGAAAAGGACACGATGCTGCCCAAGACCGTTCCTGTTCTGCCCAACACCAACGAAGACGACCGGGTGGACCCCATGGTCTACAAGCCCCACCACACCGTGGCCTACAACACCACCCTGGCGGCTGTGCAGGTGGACGAGGCCACCGGCAAGGTCAAGGTGCTGGACATCACCGAAATCTGTGACGGCGGCACTATTATCAACCCCGACGCCGCAGCCACGCAGATTGAGGGCGGCATCATCATGGGCGCCGCCTACGGCATGACCAACAACTTCCAGTTCAAGGACGGCAAGCCGGTGACGGACAACCTGGGCAAATGCAAGGTGCCCCGCTTCCCCGACATTCCCCAGTCCATGGAGGTCATCTTCGCCGAGGCCGACGATCCCACCGGCCCCTTTGGCTCCAAGGGCGTGGCGGAAATCGGCGTCCTCACCCCCGCGCCGGCCATCTGCAACGCCATTTACGACGCCGTGGGCTTCCGGGTCTACAACCTCCCCGTGGTGGACCACGCCGCCGAAATCAAAGCCTTCCTGGCGGCCAAGGAATAAGCCGCCCATGCACCTGCCGTCCGGAGGGCTCCTCCGGGCGGCATCCCGCTCCCACTTTGATGAGATAAGAGAGGAAAATCTATGAGCGACCATAAGAAAGCGGACGTCGAACACAGTTTGAACGCCGTACCCCTGAGCGAACGCCGCAATTTCTTTCAGCTGGTCTTTACCTGGATCGGCTATGTCTTCACCGTCACCATCATGTCTGCCGGAGGCAATATCGCCAACGGCGCGGCCAACTTCTGGCAGTGCATCGCCGCCGTCTACACCGGCTACGCCATTTTGTTTCTGCTGGCCATTCTGGTCTCCCACATCTCCCAGAAAACCGGGTATTCCTTTGGTTTGCTGACCCGGTACTCCTTTGGCGCCTATGGTTCCCGGTTCATCTCCTTTTTTACCATGATTACCCTGCTGGGCTGGTTCTCCATCAACTGCTACCTCTCCGGCTCCGTGACCCACACCCTCTTCCCCTCCATTCCCCAGGTCCCCGCCTCCATGGTTTTCGGTGCGCTGTACACCTTCACCGCCCTGAAGGGCCAGAAGATCATGAACAAGCTGGGCTTGGTCGCCACGGTGCTGGTCTTCCTGGTGGGCGTCACGGCCATTGTAGTGGGAATCCGGGACGCCGGCGGCTTCCAGGCCCTCACCGCCATTCAGCACGAGCAGACGAAGACCTTCAATGACCTGGTGACCTTGGCCGTGGGTTCTGTGGTCTGCGGCGTCATTGGATGGGTGCCGGATATCATGCGCTTTTCCAAGGGCCCCAGCACCAGCGCCGGCGTCATGGTTGTGGGCATGGGCATTGCGGGCCCCTTCATGCTGGTCATCGGCATTATCGGCATGATGGTCTATTCCCAGTATGACATTGCCCTGATCTTACAGGAGCAGGGATTCCTGGCCTTTGCCTTTGTGGGTCTCATCGGCAATATCTGGTCCACCGCCCAGGGCAACGTCTACTCCAGCGGGCTGAATCTGGCGTCTATCTTCACCAAGATTTCCCGGGAGAAGCTGATTGCCATCTTCGGCGTCTGCGGCATCATCCTGGGCACCTTCGGCCTTTATCAGCACTTCTCCAGCTGGCTGTCCTTCCTGGCCACCGTATTTCCGCCTATGGGCGGCGTGGTGATTGCCAACTACTTTATCGTCTGGAAGCAGGAGCTGCCCGACGTCGCCAAAGCCAGCTTTCCCCCCATAATCCTTCTCAGCTTTGTGGCCTTCGCGGCCGGAATTGCGTCCAAGTACATCCTGCACTTCGGCTTCACCACCATCAACGCGCTGGTTGTCTCCTTCGTTCTGGAGGCGGCCTTCGGCTACATGGTTCTGAACAAGCAGGCCGGGCAAATCAAAACCCAGGCCGGCATGACGGAGTCCGAAACGGAATAAACGGCGTCTCTCCGCATCCCGGCAAATACCTCCTCTCAGAAAGCCCCGTCCGGTTCTTCCGGGCCGGGCTTTCGCTTTGGACGGAGAACGAAAGGGGGCTCGACGAACGGCCTTCTTTGTGTTATAATCCTAGAAAACGCCTTGCCATGCGCGAAAAGGAGGGGACGGCCATGGGCGCAAATCCGGAAAACCAGCCGGTCCGGCGGCTCTGCCTGGGGCTGCTGGCCCATGTGGACGCGGGAAAGACCACCCTCTCCGAGGCCCTGCTGTACCGCTCCGGGGCCATCCGGCGTCTCGGCCGTGTGGACCATGGAGACGCCTTTCTGGATACCGACGCCATAGAACGGGAACGGGGCATCACCATCTTTTCCAAACAGGCGGAATTTCCCCTGGGGGAATTGGCGGTCACCCTGCTGGACACTCCAGGCCACGTGGACTTCTCCACCGAGGCGGAACGGGTTCTTCAGGTTCTGGACTGCGCCGTGCTGGTCATCAGCGGCAGCGATGGCGTCCAGGCCCACACCCGGACCCTCTGGCGGCTGCTGGAGCGGTATGCCGTGCCCACGTTTCTCTTTGTCAACAAGATGGATTTGGCGGAACCGGACCGGGAATCCCTTCTGGAGGAGCTGAAAAGCCGTCTGGACAGCGGCTGCGCAAACTTCTCCCTGCCGCCGGAAGCCCTGGCGGAAGAAGCCGCCGTCTGCGACGAGGGCCTGCTGGAGCGCTATCTGGAGACGGGGCAGGTCTCCGACGCGGAGCTGACGGACCTCATCCGGCGGCGAAAGCTGTTCCCCTGTCTCTTCGGTTCCGCTCTGAAGCTGGAGGGCGTCGAGGCGCTGCTGGAAGCCCTGCGGCGTCATGCCCCTCTGCGGACCTATCCCTCGGACTTTGGCGCCCGGGTCTTCAAGGTCTCCCGGGACGGCCGGGGCGTCCGTCTGACCTGGCTGAAGGTCACCGGCGGCGTGCTGAAAACCAAGGACCTGCTGAGCAGCCGGCGCCCGGACCTTCCGGAAGAAGAACGCTGGGAGGAAAAGGCGGACCAGCTCCGCCTCTATTCCGGAACCAAATTCCGTTCCCTCAGCGAGGCCCCTGCCGGAACCGTTGTAGCCGTCACAGGTCTGAGCCGGGCGCTTCCCGGCCAAGGTCTGGGCTTTGAACCCGCCTGGACCGTTCCCGTTCTGGAACCGGTGCTGGCCTATCAGGTGGAAACGGACGCGGACCCCTCCGCCGCCCTCAAGGCCCTGCGGCTTCTGGAGGAGGAGGACCCGCAGCTCCGGGTCTCCTGGACGGGAGGGGGCATTCGGATTCAGCTCATGGGAGAGGTGCAGATTGAGATTTTACAGCGCCGCCTGCGGGAGCGCTTTGGCCTGGAGGCCTCCTTCAGCGCAGGCCAGGTGGTGTACCGGGAAACCATTGCCGCACCGGCAGAGGGCGTGGGCCATTTCGAGCCCCTGCGGCATTACGCGGAGGTGCATCTGCTTCTGGAGCCCCTGCCCCGGGGAATGGGCCTGCAGTTTTCCACCGTCTGTCCGGAGGACCAGCTGGACGGTCACTGGCAGCGGCTGATTCTCACCCACCTGTGGGAAAAGCCCCACCTGGGCGTTCTCACCGGGTCCCCTGTTACGGACCTGAAGATCACACTGACGG
The DNA here is from genome assembly GCA_022797935.1 of Oscillibacter sp. Classification (GTDB taxonomy): domain Bacteria; phylum Bacillota; class Clostridia; order Oscillospirales; family Oscillospiraceae; genus Oscillibacter. The sequence goes on from JAAWLO010000070.1 coordinate 10,925, forward strand.
CGGGCCGGGCCCACGAAAAGCACACCGAGGGCGGCGACTTCCGTCAGGCCACCTACCGGGCCGTGCGTCAGGGGCTGATGTGCGCGGAAAGCATCCTGCTGGAACCCTGGTATGAGTTCCGCCTGGAGCTGCCCGCCGCCCAGGCAGGCCGGGCCCTGCATGATATCCAGCAGATGGGCGGCGAAACGGAACCGCCGGAAACGCTGGGGGAGGAGGTCCTGCTTGCCGGACAGGCCCCCGTGGCCGCCATGGAGGACTACGCCCGGGACGTGGCCGCCTACACCCGCGGTCAGGGACGTCTGAGCCTCCGCCCTGCCGGATACCGTCCCTGTATGGAAACGGAGACGGTCCTTGAGGCCCTGGCCTACGACCCTGAGCGGGATGTGGAGAACACGCCGGACTCCGTCTTCTGCGCCCACGGGGCGGGTTATACGGTGAAGTGGAACGAAGTTCCCGCCCATGCCCATATCAGCAGCGGCCTCCGCCTGAACGCGCCGCCGCCGGAGGAGAACAGGCCGGAGACCCGCCGTGCCGCCGCCTACGCCGGGACCATCGAACAGGACAAGGAGCTGAAGGCCATTTTCGAGCGGACCTACGGTCCCGTAAAGCGCCGGGATTTTCTGCCTCCCAAGCTGCCCCGCAGGCCGGTTTCCGCCGCCGGACCCGCCGTCACACCCCGTCCTCCATCCGGGCCGGAATACCTGTTGGTGGACGGGTACAACATCATCTTCGCCTGGGACGAGCTGAAGGCCATTGCCGCCGGCAATCTGGACGCCGCCCGAAAGGCCCTGTGCGATCTTCTGTGCAATTATCAGGGCTATCAGAAGTGCCGTGTGATTGCCGTGTTTGACGCCTACAAAGTGCGGGGCGGGCAGGGGGCCGTCGAGAAGTATCACAATATCCACGTGGTCTACACCAAGGAGGCCGAGACGGCAGACGCCTATATCGAACGGGCCACCTACGAAATCGGCAAAACACACCGGGTAAAAGTGGCCACCTCCGACGGACCGGAGCAGCTCATCATCTTGGGCCACGGAGCCCTGCGGCTCTCCGCCTCCGGATTTCGGGCAGAAATAGAGCGGGTACAGGGACAGATCGCCGGAATTCTGGCCCGAAACAACCGCCAGGACCACGGCGCCATGCGGGCTGCCCTGGAAAAGGCAAAAAACAGCAAAAAGGAGTGACCTCATGAAAACACTCTCCACAACCCTGGGCGTCTTCTGCGGCTGCACCGCTGTCCGCTGGTACCTGCACCGCTCCAGCCGCCGGGACACGTTTCTGGCCGGGGAACGGATACGCCTCACCACGCTGTGGAATACCGGGGCGGCTTTCAGCCTGCCTCTGCCTCCTAAAGCGCTGCCCGTGCTTTCCGGCGGAATGCTGGGTGTGATCTGGGCCGGACGGCGGCGCTGCCCCCTGGGGGCGGGACTGGCCCTGGGAGGCGGTCTCAGCAATCTCTGGGAGCGCTGCCGCTGGGGCCGGGTCTACGACTACCTTCAATTTCCCTGTGTACCGGGAAAGCTGGGCGGGTATGTATTCAACCTGGCCGATCTGGCGGTCTTCACCGGCGGCGGGCTGTTGCTGGCGGGAGGCCGGAAGCAGAAATCAGATTCTCTTTTCCCAGCGAGATAAAGAAAAAACGCGCCTTACGGCGCGTTTTTTGCAGTCTTTGAGACAATTGCCTCACCGGCGGTCCGGAAATCTCCGGCAGAGGCCGTCCAGCTCCTCAATGAGCACCTTCAGCTCCTCCCGAGTCAGGATGCAGTCCAATTCGGCGGTGTCATCTCCGTCCATGGTGTTGGGAAGAACGAAGCGAACGAAAAAGCGAAAGGTCTCTGCCTCTGCCGCCTGGGCGGAGACGGCAAACCAGGGTTCGGAAAATTCGCTCTCATAGCCAGGCTTGATCCCCGCCTGCAGGACCTTCAATCCGGCAGCAAGCGCCTGCAGCTCCTGGGTCAGCAGGCAGCTGTTGGAGTCCTTCCGCAGGATGCCCTCTCCATCGGTCCAGGCACAGCGGAGAACCAGCCAGTTCTCATCATCGCTGTCCGGCGCTTCTCCGGCGGGAAATTCGTAAGCGCTGACCGTCAGCTCCAGGCTGGTGTCTTCGTTTTGAAAGCGCATGGTTTCTCCTTAGAAATCCGGGCCCCGGCTGTTGGTCAAAGCCTCCAGAACCTGATAGCGGTCCATCTGGAAATGCTTCACCATCTGGAGGGCCTCCTCCATTTCAATGTCCACAATGCGTCCGTCCTGGATGGCGACAACACAGTTGCCCTCGCCCTCCCGCAGGACCCGTACGGACTCATAGCCCATCCGGCTGGCGGTTTCCCGATCCCGGGCGGAGGGAGAACCGCCCCGCTGGATATGGCCCAGAACCGTGACCCGGGGGTCAATGCCCAGTTCCTCGTGAATCTGACGGCTGTATTCCATGGCGCTGCCTGCGCCCTCGGCGACGATGACCATATAGTGGGTGGTCCCCGCCAGACGGGCCCGGCGGATTTTCTCCACGATATCCCGTTCGAAGTCCACTTCCCGCTCGGGAATGAGCACGGCGGTGGCGCCCACGGAAATGCCCACATAGAGAGCCAGGTACCCGGCATGACGGCCCATGACCTCCACCAGCGAGCAGCGCTCGTGGGACTGCATGGTATCCCGCAGCTTATCCACGCACTCTACGGCGGTGTTGCAGGCAGTATCGAAGCCGATGGTATAATGGGAACAGCCAATGTCGTTGTCAATGGTGGCAGGTATACCCACAACCCGGAGGTTTATACCGTGTTCCGCTGCCTGACGGCTGAGGGCCAGGGCTCCCCGGAAGGTTCCGTCGCCGCCGATGGCCACAATGCCGTCCAGCCCCAGCAGCTTACAGGTGGCCAGGGCCTTGTCGCGCCCAGCAGCGTCCATGAATTCCTGACTTCGGGCGGTGTAAAGCATGGTGCCGCCCTTGTTGATGATGTGGCTGACACTGGCGGCGTTCAGCGTCACGAAATCGCTGCTGATCAGGCCGCTCCAGCCCCGGCGGATGCCCACGCAGTCTATGCCCTGGTTGGTGGCGGCCCGGACTACGGCGCGTACTGCCGCGTTCATGCCCGGCGCGTCACCGCCGCTGGTGAGTACGCCAATTCGTTTTACCTGCTTCTCCATCGGAAAACCCTCCTGTTTTTTCGGTTTCCAACCGGCTGGGCTACATGAGGACATTCCTCCTCGTTCGCCCCCGGCGTGGTTGGGAGCGCAGCCGCTCTGCTTGGTCCATCATACCGCTCTGCGGCGGGGCTTGTCAAGGGACATTGTGGTTTTTCCCCGCAGGGGAACGGTTTTTCTCCGATAAGAGGGGGATGCTTTTTCCCCGAAGGGGGAAGTCTGTACTCGCCCTGACGGGCGGGGGAATGCCAGCCAGGATGCTGGCTGGTTCATTGCAGCACCGTCGCGGCGGGACGATTCCCGGCCCCTGCTGGGGCCGCCAATCGTGCCGCATC